>JAPLIW010000249.1 GCA_026388915.1 Deltaproteobacteria bacterium | reverse complement strand
GGGCCGCGGAACTGCGCGTCTTCCTGGTGCCCACCCTCATCAAGACCATCAACGACGACCAGGTGGGGAAGATCCTCCAGTTCGCGGTGGACAACTCGGACGTGATCAGCGGCATCAGCTACCAGCCCGTGGCTTTCACCGGGCGGATCTCCACGGAGGAGAGAGAGCGGCAGCGCTACACCCTGTCGGACCTGGCCATGGACATCGAGACCCAGACGGGCCTTCTCAAGGCGCGGGAAGACTGGTATCCCCTGGCCGTGACTTCTCCCTTCTCCAAGCTCCTCAGCACCATCTGGAAATATGATGTGGCCAAGATCACTTCCCACGCCGACTGCGGGATCGGCTCTTACATCTTCGTGAACCGGAAAACGGGGAGCGTAACCCCCATTACCCAGGCCATTGACATCGAAGGGTTCACCTGGGAGCTGAACAAGCTGGTCAAGCAGAAGATATCCAGCATCCGCACCCTCACCGCCCTAACCGCGCAGCACCTGCTGAAGAAGTTCTTCCGGGAGGAACGGGCCAAGGACGGGTTGACCGCGGAGATCTGCCTGGAGCTTTTCCAGGGGGTCGTGGACAAGGAAGCCCAGCGGCGGGTGGAGCTGATCTACAACTGGGACATGCTCATGGTGGGCGGCATGCACTTTCAGGATTCCTACAACTACAACGTGGACCGGGTGAAGCGGTGCTGCATCCACTACGCGGCCCCCAACGGGCGGGTCTATCCCTTCTGCACCTACAATTCCGGTCCGGTCTTCCGGGAAAAGATCGAGCGCCAGTTCTCCGTTTCCCTGGATGAATGGCGGAAGCGGAACCGCTCCCTGGAAGAGGCGGATTATTACCTCTGCCGGACGTGAGACTTGACTTATGCGGGAAAAAAGGAGGCCGAAATGGCCTCCTTTTTTTTGCATAGGAAATAAGAGTCTCTACGCCCTCCGGAGATGAAAAAAAATATCAACCGCAGAGCACGCAGAGACCGCAGAGCGTTTTCTTCCAAAAGACTAAAAGCAGAAATCATTGTTTGCATATTTCATCCTCTCTGCGTCCTCCCGGATCTCTGCGGTTTGTGGTTCTTTTCTCAATTGGGGGATCAAAATCGTTCTTTCTCTGGATCCTCCGCGGTTGAAGACAAGAGGATGAACGAAGAGGAAGCAGAGAGCGCAGAGATCCTTTTCTGAAAGCCCCTTGGCAGTTTTGTCCTTCCGGGAGATGTTGGAAATGGAAACGCTTTTTCCCTTGCACCCTGGGCCTTGAGTCTTTTGCCATTCTTACCTCTGCGTGCTCTGCGACCTCTGTGGTTAAGTTTTTTTATGCCCGGGGAAAAGTAGGGTGCAGGGGGCAGGCCTGAAGGGTGTCGGGGGTAGGGTGTGGGGTGTAGGGGCGATTCATGAATCGCCCGTAAGAATTTTGTAGGGGCACGCGGCTGCGTGCCCGCGGTTCGGTCCTCGTCACTCAGTCCTGTCCGTTGAACCCTCACCAATGTCTTTGGGGGGTTCAGCCTTCGGCCCCTGATCCTCCTGCTTGGGCGGAGGCTGTGCGGGGGGTTTGGGGGAGGGGGCCTGGTAGTAGCGGTGGAGGAGAAGAACCCCGATAATCACCAGAATGGTGGGCCAGACCAGGTCGCTCCAGGCCTCCACTTCCGGGAAGAAGGCGATTACGAAGTATACGAGGAAGAGAACGGCTCCGATTCCACCCACGATCCAGCTGACCAGGCTGTGGGGGTTGAGGAGAAAAAGGGCGACCCCGACGGCCACCAGGATCAGCGGCCAGCTGATGTATATCTCCAGAATGATCAGCCGGTCCAGGATAAACAGGCATCCCACCGTGAGAAGAACCAG
>JAPLIW010000435.1 GCA_026388915.1 Deltaproteobacteria bacterium | reverse complement strand
CCAGAACCTTACCTGCCGGTTCTGCAAGCTCTGGATCACGGCATCGGCTACGCCGGAGGCATTCATCTCCGGCTTTTGGTCAAATCGAGGAACGTCTTTGGGGGTAGGGACGGCGATTCTCTCTTCCCCCGGGAAAGGTTCACGGATCTTACCATTCAGGAAAAAGCTCACATGGATGGATTTTTCCGACTCGGAGATCTTGACCTGTTTCAAGCCGTGTATGCTCAGGATTTCGCTCAAGGTGTCACGGATTTCCTCTTCCGGAGAGAAGGCCACCCGGGCGTTGAGCTTTTGATGGTAGGGGATCATGGTCGCCATGTTCAGGCGCAGATTTCTTTCCACCGGGAAATGGCTGAACTTTGCATCCAAAAGGCTTTGGCAAAGCTCCACCTCCCGCTCCCCCCGGAGGTTGTAGAAAATCACATAATCCCCATCCCGGAATCGGCCGATGGGGTTTCCCCGGGGGTCCACCAGGACCCGGGGCTCCAGAGTCTCGTCGTCCTCCCCGACCTGATAGGCAGCCCGAACCGCTTCAGCCATCGGATATTTACCCAGCTCTTTTCGCAAAAATCCTCCCCAGCCAAATTCCTTTTCCGCTCCATATTCTCCCATAGAGACTGCCTTGTCAACTCATCTTTGACTCACTTTTGTCCCTCTTCTCTGGGCAGAGGTAATGGAAACTATTTGTCTTTTTTTCACAAATGATATACTATGGGTTACCGATTTCTGATCCACAAGGTATGCAGTAGACGCACCCTCCATTGGTGATTCCTAAGGTTTCAACCCATTGATCTAAGGGGAGGGTATCCTAAATGCCTCGTATTTTCGATAACATCGAGGATAAACTCCTCCCGGTCCTCCAAGAAATCCTTTCCTTATCCGCTCGCGCCGACTTCTGCGTGGGTTACTTCAACCTACGCGGCTGGAAGGCCCTTGATTCCTATATCGAAAAATGGTCCGGGGGTCCAGGGCAGTGCTGCCGGTTGCTTGTCGGAATGCAAAGAGTCCCTCAGGAAGAGGTGCACGTTCTTCTCGGGCTAATGATGAGATAATGGCCCTGTTATCTAAACCGATCATCGATGAAATTGACCGAGTTCTAGCAAAGCATTACGGCTTCACGGACGAAGAACTCGACTTCATCGTCAATTATGACATCAAGTACCGCATGGGCCAGGGCACAGGGGAAGAAGAGGCAGAATGAATTCTCTCGATTGGGTTCTCCGCCAGCAGGAAGGCCAATTCTTCGAGCGAAAGAGTTGTTTTGACCGCTTGAAGGGTAAGCTCCGCCCGGTGCGCGCGGTTGCACGGGACGTGGCCGAGACGCTCGCGGCCATGGCTAATTCCGACGGAGGTGCTCTTGTCATCGGCATCGAGAACGACGGGACGGTCTCTGGTGTGGATTATCCGGAAGACCGCCTGAAAGTCCTCCGCGCCGCCCTCAAGACTCACATGCGACCTCCTTTACGCGCCCGTATCCAGGAGGGCAGCCTCGAGGGCAAGGCAGTCATGCTCTTTGAAGTGGACTGGAGCATGGATGTCCACCAGATTACCGACGGACGGTATCTGCTCCGGGTGGATGACAAGAATGTTCCTTTTCCCGCGCGAGATATCGAGGCCATGAAAGAGGGCAAGCGGCGTCGCGTAACCGAGACCCGCTTCATCCCCGAGGCAAGTCTTGCGGATCTTGATCTTCCTCTTCTAAACAGGCTTGCCGAACGTCAGGGAATGGCGGCTTCCCCGGAGGAAATTCTGACCCGTTACCGCCTCGCAGAAGGCCGCAATGGAAAGACGGTGTTAACTCTGGCAGCTCTATTGCTTTTCGGCAAGGACCCGGGGCGCTGGCATCCAAGGTGCGGCATCGATTTCGTGAAGTATGAGGGCGCCCAGCGGCGCGTGGGGGCGGAACTCAATATTATTAAACGGGAGCGTCTGGAGGCACCCCTTGTACTGCTTATCGAGAAGGCTTACGAAACCATCAAGCCCCATTTGCGTGAGCGCCAGCGTCTCGTTGACCTCTTTTTTGAAGAAAGGCTGGAATACCCGACCTTCGCCTGGCAGGAAGCTATCATTAACGCTGTTGCCCACCGTGATTACCGTTACGAAGGATTGGGCATAGAGGTATGGATGTTTGAAGACCGGCTTGAAATCCGCAGCCCCGGGGAGCTCGTGGAGCCGGTGACGCTGGACCGTCTGCTCAAGCGTGAGCGAATCCACGCCTCTCGAAATCCCCGAATCGTGCGGGTGCTGACTGATTTCGGCTATATGCGCGATCAGGGCGAGGGCATCCCTCGCATCTTTCAGGCGATGGAGCGAGAGGGCCTTTACCCACCCGAAATCCGCCTGGAGGCGGAAGCCGTTTTCACCATCACTTTAAAGAATACAGTGGCTTACCGTCCCGAGACATTACGCTGGCTGACACAGTTCGAGACGTGGGGATTGAGCGGTAATCAAAAACGCATCCTGGCCTCCGCGAAGGAACATGGGGGGGCTTTCACTAGCCGCCACTACCAGGATTTGGTGGGAATCGACATCTATACGGCATCGCGAGATATCAAAGAGCTGATCCGTAAAAACGTCGTGAAGTTACCCAAGAAAGGTGGCCGGGTTTACGAAATTGTGTCGAGCCCAAGCACCCAAACCAAAGCTCAAAAGCCGCCGGAATTTACCGCGATAGAGCCAGTGCTAAAGGAAAAAGGTTATGTCAAGAACGAAGATATCCGCAGAGCATTGAAGGTACCAGCGATCAGCGCGAAACGAATAGCTCATCGTCTTGTAGTAGCGGGTTGGCTGAGCCCTCAAGGAAACAGACGTGGACGGCGTTATGTTTTCAGCCGATAAGTTATCGGTCATCTTTATGACCATATCGGTCACCTTCATAGACGTCCTGTTAGAAATGAGGGTGATCGATAATTGATTTGTCCGCACCAGCCAGGCCATGCATGGTACTGAATTCGAGAATAATAGAACCCTTGGCGAGTCAGGCCGGGTGAAAGTCCGGATCATCGCAAGCTGATTGACGAAAAGTACACTCTTGAAAAAGTCTGGGGAAGCGAGATGGGAAGACATTGATCGACTGCATATGGATAAGATTTCATAAGCCCTGGACATGGGCCAGAAGAAAAATTTCATCACCAATCTACTACAGGAGATGAGACGGGAAGGAATAATCGAGCCAACAGGCCCGACCCGGTGGGCGGAGTGGATTTTATCTAAAACCCCTTCGGAGAGCCCAAATTAGATAGAGGTTTATACATAAAGAAAGCCGACGTTTCTAAAACCTTCAATAAAAATAGACACTTGCGTAAGTATAGATTTGGCAGTGATTTTTTGGAATTCGGGTTAGTTCAGATAGAGAAAATGCTTATCTCCTGCTATGGCACTCAAAGCATCTTCTCTTAGGAATAGTACAAATCTATAGCAGACGGCCCAAAAGAGTTGTCATAAAGAGAGGGGTCATTGCGACCGAGCGGATGATGAAAGCTTTGGTTATAAACCTGCGTAAAAGAATCCTTGGCGTTCTTTGCGCCTTGGCGTGAGGCGGCATTTATGATCCGTATCGGACCGGCGGGGTGGTCATACCAGGACTGGGAAGGGATTGTCTATCCCCCCAAGAAAGGATCCAAGTTTGACCCCCTTGTTTATCTCGCCGAATTTTTCGACACCATTGAGCTGAATAACACCTTTTACCGTCCTCCCACCCCCGTGATGAGCAAAAGCTGGGCCAGGCGAGTCCAGTCCAACCCCCGGTTTAAATTCACCGCCAAACTCTACCGTAACTTCACCCACGCCAGAGAATCTCTCACCGAAGCAGATGAGGGGACCTTCAAAAGCGGGTTGGCCCCCCTGGTGGAAGCCGGCCGGCTGGGCGCGCTTCTCCTCCAGTTTCCCTACTCCTTCCACAATAAGGAAGAAAACCTCGCTTATGTGAAGGACCTGGCCGATCGATTCAAAGAGGTTCCTCTCGTGCTGGAAATCCGCCACGCCTCCTGGGATCGGGCTTCGGCTTACCGTTCTATGCGGGATTTCGGGATAGGGTTCTGCAATGTTGATCAGCCCCAGGTTTCCTACTCCATCGGCCCCACGAAAACGGTAACCAGTAAGATCGGATACCTCCGGCTTCACGGAAGGAATGTGAAGGAGTGGTTCAGGGAAGACGCCGGGCGGGATGCCCGTTATGATTACCTGTACAACGAATTCGAGCTGTTCGAGATCTCCGAAAGAATCCGCGCCATTGCGAAGGAGGCCGAGGAGGTTTACGTCATCACCAACAACCATTACCGGGGCAAGGCCGTCTCCAATGCCCTGGAGCTCAAGGCCAAGCTCGGAGAGAAGAATCTGAAGGTGCCGGAAGTATTGCTGGAGCATTACCCCCAGCTTAAGGAACTTCAGGAAATAAAATAATAAATTTTCTAAGGAGGAAATATGAAGCTCAGTCAGATTAAAAGAGTCGCGGTCATTGGGGCGGGGATTATGGGGCATGGATTTGCCCAGATCTTCGCCCAGAAGGGGTACTCCGTCTTTCTCTACGACATAGATGAAAAGATCCTCAAGGCGGCCCTGGCCAGAATCGGCGCCAACCTGGATACTTTCATCGAACACGGGATGATCCGGGCGAAGGAGAAAAAGGCCGCCCTGGAGAAGATCGCGGTCACAACCCATT
The DNA here is from genome assembly GCA_026388915.1 of Deltaproteobacteria bacterium. Classification (GTDB taxonomy): domain Bacteria; phylum Desulfobacterota; class SM23-61; order SM23-61; family SM23-61; genus SM23-61. Next base: position 5,288 of record JAPLIW010000435.1, on the reverse strand, counting down.
TAGAAGAAGCGGTGAGCAAGGCGGATTTTGTCCTGGAAGCAGTTCCGGAAATCATGGACCTCAAGAAAGAGATCTTTGTCAAGCTGGATCGATTCGCCCCGCCCCACGCTATCCTGGCCTCCAACACCTCCGGCCTGAGCATCACCCAAATGGGCTCCGTCACCCAACGGCCGGAGAAAACGATCATTGTCCACGGGATCAACCCCCCAACCATTATCCCGGTGGTGGAAATCGTGCGCGGGGAAAAGACTTCCGATGAAACCGCTGAGCTCTGTTACCGTCTCCTTCTCAAACTCGGGAAGAGACCGGTGCGGGTTCTGAAAGAAGTTCCCGGCTTCCTCTTTAATCGCCTGCAGCTGGCCCTTTACCGGGAGGCCCTCTACTGTCTCGAAAACGGAGTGGCCACGGCGGAAGACATCGACAATGTGGTAAAAACCGGGTACGGTTTTCGCCTGGCCAACCTGGGTCCCCTGGAAACCAGCGACTTCGGGGGCCTGGATACTTTCTACCGCCTTGCCCAGAATCTCTTTCCCGACCTGAGCGCCGCCCAGAGCGCTCCTCCGGTCCTTGAAAAATTAGTGCAAGCAGGGAAGCTGGGAGTGAAAACCGGGGAAGGGTTTTATTCCTATCCTCCGGCAGTTGCCAAAAAGAAGATCAAACAGCGGGACCAGCGGCTGCTCCAACAGCTGAAACTCTTTATGAGCCTGGGGAAAAAGGGGTAGCCGGCTTGCCGTTTTCTCTTTTGCTATTCTCTGCTCTGCTCAAAAGCAAGCTTGTGGCCCGGAAGCAAGGGTCTTGCGCGCAAAAAGCATCGGCGGGAAAAGGAATCCAATCGGAGATACCCCCCGTGTTTCCGCAGAATGGGGCGGGCCCATCGGGCGTTATCCAATTCGGAATTCGGAATGTGGAATTCGGAATTTCCACTCCCTTTTTCCATTCCGCATTCCGCAATCGACATTCCGCATTTAAATTGCCCGCCCGATCTAAGAAATGAATTGCGCCTCATGGTTTTTGCGCGCGAGACCCTTGCCTCCGGGCCGGGCAACTCCTGAAATTCAATCGACTTTACGCTTACTTGGGGAAAGGTGAAGGTGGTGCGATGACCGGCAATTGACAAAAACCCCTGAAAATGGTAGCGATTTCCTCGAATTCACCATGCCCAGAGCCATTTCGCATAGTTTATTAACAGAAAAATGGGAGGCGCTATGCTTAAAAAAAAGAGCACTTACGAAGAGGTTTATGAGAGTTTCCGTTGGCGGGTTCCCAAGAAATACAACATCGGAGTGGATATATGCGACAAATGGGCCGATGAGCGCTACCGGCTAGCTTTGATCTATGAAGATGAGGACGGCAAAAGTGAAAAATTTACCTTCTGGGATCTGAAGGGGCTTTCCAATCGGCTGGCCAATGCCCTGAAGGCTTACGGGATCGAACGGGGAGACCGGGTGGGAATCCTCCTCCCCCAGTGCCCGGAAACGGCGCTTTCCCACCTGGCCATCTATAAGCTCGGCGGCATCGCCATTCCCCTCTTCACCCTCTTCGGCCCCGATGCCCTGGAATACCGCCTGGGGAATAGCGAAGCCAAAGCGGTGATCACCGACGCGGCCAACATCGAGAAGATCGAGCAGATCAGGAGCAAACTTCCCCACCTGAAGATCATCATCGCCACCAAGGCAAAGCCCATGGAGGGGGTCCATGACTTTTGGAAATCCGTCGAAAAGGGATCTCCCCGCTTCGAGCCGGTCAACACCAAGGCCGACGACCCTGCCCTGATTATCTATACCTCCGGGACCACGGGGCCTCCGAAAGGCGCCCTTCATGCCCACCGGGTGGTGCTGGGGCATGTCCCCGGGGTGGAGTTCTTCCACAACTTCTTTCCCAAAAAGGACGACCTCTACTGGACCCCGGCTGACTGGGCCTGGATCGGGGGGCTGATCGATGTCCTCTTTCCCAGCTGGCACCATGGGATCCCGGTGGTGGCCTACCGGGCCAAGAAATTCGACCCCGAGCAAGCCTTTTACTTCATCGCCAAATACGGCATCCGCAATGCCTTCATGCCTCCCACGGCCCTCAAGATGATGCGGCAGGTCAAAGACCCTAAAACCCGCTATGACTACCAGATGCGGACCATCGGCTGCGGGGGCGAGACTCTGGGAGAGGAGCTTCTCGATTGGGGCAAGCAGGTGATGGACCTGACCATCAATGAATTCTACGGGCAGACCGAGGTGAACCTGGTGGTCGGGAACTGCGCGGAGATCATGCCCGTACGCCGGGGTTCCATGGGAAAGGCCATCCCCGGACACCGGGTGGAGGTCATCGATGACGAGGGGAATGTGGTTCCTCCCGGCACCGTGGGGGAGGTGGCGATTCTGCGTCCCGACCCGGTGATGTTCCTGGAGTACTGGAGAAACCCGGAAGCCACGAGAGATAAATTCATCAAGGACTGGTCCTGTACCGGCGACCTGGCCAAAAAAGATGAAGACGGTTACTTCTGGTTCGTGGGCCGCAAGGACGACCTCATCACCAGCTCAGGCTACCGGATCGGCCCGGCGGAGATCGAGGACTGCCTGCTCAAGCACCGCGCCGTCACCATGGCCGCAGTGATCGGCGCTCCGGACCCGGTGAGAGGGGAGATCGTCAAGGCTTTTATCGTTCTAAAACCCGAAGTGACTCCGAGCCCGGCTTTGCAGGAGGAGATCGCCAATTTCGTAAAAACCCGGCTGGCCGCCCACGAATACCCCCGGGAGATCGAATTTGTGAAAGAGCTTCCCATGACCACCACCGGGAAAATCATGCGGCGGGAATTGAGGAAGATGGAAATCGATAAAAAAGCGAAAAAATAGTTAATGGGACACAGATGAGCTTAGCGCGGCTGCGCCGCAACCAAAGAAAACTATTAAATTTTCCCCAGTAGCTTGATTTAAAAAAAGATTTTTGCTTAACAAAATTTAAAGAGTTTGAACGGAGGGATTCTCCATGGGAGCGAATCAGGCCTTTGACATCAACGAACCCAAAATCAAAAAGGAAGAGATTTTGATCACCATAGACAAGTATTTCAAGCCCCAGAATGTGGCGATTGTGACCGGTGCGGCCAGCGGAGTGGGGAGGGCAACCGCTGTGGCCTTGTCGGTGAACGACCTGACGGTTTTGGGAACCGATGTGGATGAGGCCCGCGGGCGGGAGACTGTGGAGATCGCCCGGGAGCTGGGGGGGCGGGTCATCTTTTTCCCTGCTGATTTGAGTAAAGACGAAGACATCGAAAAAATTGTCCAGAGAGCCGCCCAGATCGGGACCATAAAGTATTTGGCCAACATCGCCGGAATTCAGCACATCAACTCCATCGAAGATTTTCCCATGGAGAAATACGACCTCATGCAAAGGATCATGGTCCGGGCCCCATTCTTCCTATCCAAGCTCTCCATTCCCCACATGAAAAAGAGCGAAGACGGGATCGGGGCCATCGGCAACATGTCCTCCGTCCACGGACACATAGTGACCAAGAACAAGCCTGTGTACAACATTACCAAATTCGCCCTCCGGGGTTTGACCCAGTCCATCGCCGCCGAGGGGGAGGGAAAAATCCGTTCTTTCAGCGTGAGCACCGGGTTCGTGAAAACCCCGCTGGCCCTGAAGCAGATTCCGGAACAGGCCCGGCAGCGGGGGATCACCCCGGAAGCCGTTGTTCGAGAGGTGATGATGGGGCGCTCCCAGATCAAAGAGATGATGTCCCCCATCGAAGTGGGCAATCTTTTCACCTTGGGCTTTTCCTGGCTGGGAAGATACCTGATCGGCGGAGATCTCCTGTTCGACGGGGGAATGGTTAAGACGTACTAATCGGGGCGCGCGATCCAGGATGACAATCGCTATTGACTTTTGCCTTCTTTTTATGCTGTATTCGCGGTGAATCCACCAAGATCATGCAACCAGGATGTCTTTGAAGGGGGGTGATTTCATTTAGGCGTTAGGGGCGATTTCTGCAAAAATAATTAAATGCCACGAAAGGAGGAAGTTCACAATGAAGAAATTAGTATCCATCTCTGTCGTTCTCATGGTCCTGTGCGCCTTTACCGCCGGCACGGCCATGGCCCAGGCCAAGCCCATCGAATGGAAGATGATTTCCACCTGGACTCCGGCGATCAACCTCATCGACGCCGATAAATACTTCGCCAAAGTGGTCAACGAATTGAGCGGCGGACGCTTCAAGATTACGGTTCACCCGGCTCCGGAATTGGTCCCTCCCCAGCAGGTTTTCGACGCCATTTCCAAGGGTAGCTTCCCGATCGGCGGGGAATGGCCCAACTACTGGGCGGGTAAGAACTCCGCTTTTGACCTTCTGGGCTCCTATCCCATGGGTCTCTGCCAATATGACTATGTCAACTGGTATTACCATGCCGGCGGCAGAGATATCTTCAACTGGCTGTACGGCAAGTACAACATGATGTATTTCACGCATTGCGTAACGCCCATGGAGTCGGGAATCCGGACCAACGTGCCCATCAAAAACCTTGCGGATTACAAGGGGAAGAAATTAAGAATGTCCGGCAAAGCCCAGGGGCATATTTTGAAAAAGTTGGGAGCTTCCCAGGTCATGCTGGCGGGCGCCGAAATCTACCAGGCTCTTCAGCTGAAGACCATCGATGGCGCCGAATTTTGTAGCGATTCCATCGACTGGGGAATGGGGTTCGGCGAGGTCACGAAGTTCAATATCGGCCCTGGCTGGCATCAACCCTCATCCCTTTTGGGAGCCATGATCAACAAGGATGCATGGAACAAGCTGCCCGAGGAATTCAAAAAGTACATCGATATTGCCGCCCAGGCCGGCTGCTCCTATATGAGCAGTTGGTATGAAAATGATAATGCCTCGGCTATAGAAAAATTCAGGAAGGCCGGAACGCAAGTGTTCAAGCTCAATAATGAAGAATTGAAGGTCCTGGAAGGATATTCGTGGGAGTATCTTTTGGAAGAAGGGAAAAGAAACCCCGATTTTCTCAAGGTCGCCGTATCCCAGTTCCAATACTTGAAAGACTTTCGTGTCACCCGGGACAAGCAAGAGCCCTTTGCTCAGGGACGAAATCCCTTTACCATTCCGAATCTTCCGGGGTTGAAGTAGCTTTTGAAGATGTCATCTGCGAGCAAAATCCCCCCTCGCCCCCCTTTGGCAAAGAGGGGTTGGGGGGATTTAAAACTGACAGCTGCTTGATGATAGCCTAATCGCTTCTTCAAAGAGGAATTCAACGATGGCCAAAGAAAAATGGATTGCTTTCGCTAAAAAAATCGACGGCATAAGC
>JAPLIW010000728.1 GCA_026388915.1 Deltaproteobacteria bacterium | reverse complement strand
GCCGCCGCACATCCTTATCCACCGGGACTTCCTTGGAATTCCTCGTGGATCCCGGGGGATTCATCTGACTCAATTGGCCAAAGACCGAGTAATCATCCGCCATGGGATTTCAGGTCCTGGAGCCGGGGGAGTCGGGCTTGGTTCATCAGCCCCTTTCCCCTTTATTTCGTTTCCAAAATCTTGTTGATCTTCTCCCTCAAGACTTCCGCGGTAAAGGGCTTCACGATATAGTTGCTGACCTTATGCTTCACCGCTTCCAGAACAAATTCCCTCTGCCCTTCGGCGGTGACCATCAGGAAGGGCAGGCTCTTCCACTCTTCGGTGCCGCGCACGGTCTTCAGCAGCTCAATTCCCGGCATCTGGGGCATATTCCAGTCGGCGATGATGAACTGAATCTTTTCTTTCTTCAAAACTTCCAGGGCGCTGGTCCCGTCATCCGCTTCGAAGATGTGGTTGTACCCCAGCTGCTTCAGGGCCTTTCTCACGATCCGCCTCATGGTGGCGAAATCGTCCACCACCAGGATGTTCAGGCTTGAATCGGTCATTCTCCTCCTCCCCCTCTTTTCCCCCTGTTGCCGTCCTCCCCGACGAAGGGATCGCCGGTCGTCCGGCCTCCGGATTTTCTTTTCATCCCGAGTCCCTCAGGTAGGGGCGGATTTTGGATTTCAGCTTCAAAATGGCTTTGGCGTGGATCTGGCAGATCCGGGATTCGGTAAACCCCAGGACTTCTCCGATCTCTTTCAGGGTCAGCTCTTCATAGTAATAGAGCGAGATGACCGTCTTCTCTTTCGGGATCAGGTCCTCGATGGCCTGGGCCAGAACCCGTTTCAGCTCCTCCACCCCAAGGAGGTGGAGGGGCTGTTTTTCCGTGTCGTCCATGAGGAGGTTGATCAGGTCCTCTTCGGGGAGCTTGGGGATCTTGTGGCGAAGATTCTCAAAGTCCAGCAGAAAAACCCCGTTGACCTCGTTGACCAGGCGGTAGTAGGCGTCCAGGTCGATCCCCATCTCCGCCGCCACCTCTTGGTCCTCCACGGCCCTCCCTCTTTTCTTCTCCAGGCTATGGTAGGCCTTCTCCAACTGGGCGGCCTTCTGCCGCACCGACCGGGACACCCAGTCCAGGGACCGCAGCTCATCCAGCATGGCCCCCTTGATGCGGAATTCCGCGTAGGTCTTGAACTGCACCTTTTTCTGCGGGTCGAATTTGTTCAGGGCATCCATCAGGCCGATGACCCCGGCGCTCATCAGGTCCTCCACCGAGACGTGCGGAGGAAGGCGCATGGCCAACCGGTGGGCGATGTACTTGATCAAGGGAGTGTACTTCAGGATCATCTCCTCCCGGTTGGCGGGGTCCGGCGGCGGCACCGCCGCGGATTTCAGGCTGCCGGATTTGAGGCCGGCCGAATAGATCTTGTGGGTTAGGGCCCGCGATTTCAATCGCCTCTCCCCTTCTGTTCGGTTAGCTGTTGACATTGGAACAAATGCCTCCAGAAGAACTGAATCTGCCCGTGGGTGTGATGGGGCGCCGGCTTCTCCATCAGGTTCTTGGCCATCTCCATGAAGCTGCGGCTGGAAAGGGCCTGCGGATAGATCTCCAGGACCGGCCGCTGGCTCTTGACCGCCAGGGGAAGTTTCTCGTCGAAAGGCACGAATCCCAGATAATCGAGGGAGATGCTTCCCAGGAAACGGTCCACGGCCATGCTGATCTTGCGGAAGGCTTCCTTGGCCTCCTGGCCGTCCCGGGCGGAATTGATCAGCAGGGTGAATCTCTCCTTCCGGTAAGTGCGGGACAGGACCTTGATCAGGGCGTAGGCGTCGGTCAGGGACGTGGGTTCCGGGGTCAGGACCACGATGGATTCCTCCGCCGCCAGGTTGAAATATAGAACGTTGGAAGAGATCCCCGCCCCCGTGTCGATCAGCAGAAGGTCCACCGTCCCGGCGATGAGGTCCAGTTCATTCATCAGAAAAATCTTCTGGCTCTCATCCAGGTCCACCAGTTCCAGAACCCCGGAGGAGGCCGGCAGGATCGACATTCCCCCCGGACCCCGGGTCAGGATTTCAAAAACGCTCTTCTCCCGGTTCAGCAGGTGCTGGATGGTGTATTTCGGAGTCAGGCCCAGAAGCACATCCAGGTTGGCCAGCCCCAGGTCGGCATCCAGCACCAGCACCTCCTTGCCCAGGAGGGTGAAGGCGAAGGCCAGATTGGCCACCACGTTCGTCTTCCCCACCCCTCCTTTTCCGCTCCCCACGGAGATGACCCGGGGCCAGCGGCAGGGAAGGGTGTCGGTCTTCCCGTTTTCCGCCGGGCCGGAGGAGTCTCTTCTCTCCGCGCGGGTTTTGATCAGGGTCCGTAATCCTTCGGCTTGATCCATTCCTGTTGACCTCATCAATTCCATGGAATCCGGTTCAGAACCAAACTGGCCACCTTTCCCTTGCTCGCCAGCTCGATATCTTCGGGAACCTTCTGCCCGCTGGTTAGGTAGGAAAGGGGCCGCTTAAAACGCAACAACTGGTTGAAGAGAGAGGTGTATTCATCGGTCTCATCGAGCTTGGTGAAGATGTAGCTCCGGATGGGCAGGAGGCTGAAGCGCTGCACCACCTGGGCCAGGTCGAGATCTTTGGTCGTCGCGCTGAGGACCAGGTGATTCTCCACCCGGGGGTCCGCGGTTAGGATGCCCTTCAACTCCTCCAGCTGCTCCTGGGAATAGGGATTCCTTCCCGCCGTGTCCACCAGCACCCAATCCCGATCCCGGTTGCTCCAAAGGATCTCCTGAAACTCCTCCCGGCCGGTGGCGATCTCCAGGGGCAGGCCCAGAATCCGGGCGTAGGTCTTAAGCTGGTCCACCGCTCCGATCCGGTAGGTGTCGATGGTGACCAGGGTGATCTTCTGGGCCAGCCGCAAGCTGAAGTGCGCCGCCAGCTTGGCCATGGTCGTGGTCTTGCCCACTCCGGTCGGCCCGATGAACGACCAGACTTTGGCCCCCTTCGCCTCCGGTCCGGTCACCTCCACGGCTTCCATCAATTTCCACCGAAGGTAATGGAGGGAGGATTCCGGGGTCCCCTCCCGGCGGGACTCGGCCCGCCAGCCGCGGAGATCTTTCGCCAGCTCCCTGACAAACTCCGGAGAGATCCCCGCCGACAGCATCTTCTGCAGGAAAGGGTTCTCCAGGGGGGAGGCGGAATTCCTTTGGGTCTCCAGCTTGGGAAGCCAAAAGGGGGACGCCTTCGGGGTGGCTTGCGGCTTTTCGGTCACCGGATGATCGGCCGCCGCCACCACTTCGACCAGGGACGGCCGGGGCATCCGGGTCGGGCCGGCCGGTCTCCGGACGGTCTTGGTGGAGAGGATAATGGCTTCGGGTCCCAGGGTTTCTTTGACCTGCCGCATGGCTTCCTGCATGTCCGCTGCTTCGAAGCGCTTAATCTGCATGGCTGAGGCTCACCATTCCCAGAGATTGAATTTTCGTTTGGGGAGTAATTTCACTATGGGACAGAACCGCGATTTGCGGGAGAAACCGGTCCAGGAGCTTCTTCAGGTGCCTGCGGATCCCGGGAGAACACAGGATGACCGGCTGGGCATTCAACTGGGTCACCCGGTCCAGCGTCTGACTGATGCTCATCAGGATCTTCTGGGCCACGGCCGGCTCCAGGGAGAGGTAGGTGCCCTGTTCTCCCCTGACGACCTTCTCCCGCAGAAGGTCCTCGATCTTCTGTTCGAGGGCCACCACCGGCAGCGTCCCTTCGGCCGTTTCGTATTGCTTGGCAATGGACCGGGCCAGTTTCTGGCGCACATACTCGGTCAGGATGTCCGGCTCCTTGCTCAGGGGGGCATAGTCCGCCAGGGTTTCCACGATGGTCAGGAGGTCCCGGATGGAAACCCGCTCCCGCAGAAGATTCTGCAGGACCCTCTGGACCACGCCCAGGGAGAGGTTGTTCGGGACCAGCTCCTCCACCGCCTTGGGGGAGTGCTGGGCCAGTCGGTCCAGGAGCTTCTGCACGTCCTGGCGCCCCAGGAGCTCATCGGCGTGGAGCTTCAGGACTTCGGTCAGATGGGTGGCCATGATGGTGGGAATGTCCACCACCGTGTAGCCGGAAAACTGGGCTTCTTCCTTCTTCTTCTCCGGCACCCACAGGGCGGGAAGTCCGAAGACCGGCTCTTTGGCCGGAATTCCTTCCATGCTCTTTTTGACCTCCCCGGGATTGAGGGCCATGAAGTATCCCATCATCATCTCCGCCCGGGCCACCTCATTGCCCTTGATGAGGATGCGGTAATCCCCCGGGTGGAGCTGCAGGTTATCCCGAATCCGCAGGGGAGGGATGATGAGTCCGAAATCGGAGGCAAACTGGCGGCGGATGGAGCGGATCCGGTTCAGCAGGTCTCCGTTCTGCTCTTCGTCCACCAGGGGGATCAACCCGTATCCCACCTCCAGTTCCAGCCGGTCCAGATGGAGAAGGGACTCGGCCGCGTCGGCCGCGGGGGGCGGCGTTGCTTTCTGCTTCTCCTCCATCCTTTTCTGGGCCTCCTTCTGGGTCTCCTGGAAGGCGAGATAGGCCACCCCTCCCGCGACCAGCGAGAGAAAGATGAAGGGCAGGTGGGGAAGCCCGGGAATCAGCCCCAAGGTGAAAAGGATTCCCGCCGAAACGCCGATGGCCTGGGGTTGAAGCTTGAACTGCTGGCTCAACTCCTTCCCCATGCTGAATTCCGAGGCCGCCCGGCTGACGATGATGCCCGCGGCGGTAGAGATGATGAGGGCCGGAATCTGGGCGACCAGGGCGTCTCCGATGGTCAGGATGGTGTAGGTCTCGGCCGCGGTGAGAAAAGGCAGGTTCTGCTGGACGACCCCGATGATGAAGCCCCCGCCGATATTCACCAGAATGACCAGGATCCCGGCCACCGCCTCCCCGCGGACGAACTTGCTGGCCCCGTCCATGGCCCCGTAGAAATCGGCCTCCCGGGAGATTTGCGACCGTCGTCTCCGGGCCTCCTGGTCGTCGATGATACCGGCGTTCAGGTCGGCGTCGATGCTCATCTGCTTGCCGGGCATGGCGTCTAGGGTGAACCGGGCCGCCACTTCGGCGATGCGGCCGCTGCCCTTGGTGATGACCACAAAGTTGATGATCACCAAGATGGTGAAGATGATGAACCCCACCACATAATTTCCCCCCACCACGAACTGGCCGAAGGATTTGATGACCACGCCGGCCGCCGAGGTTCCTTCATTGCCGTGGAGAAGGATGAGGCGGGTGGAGGCGATGTTCAGGGACAGCCGGAAGAGCGTGGTCAGCAGGAGAACCGAGGGGAAGGTGGAAAACTCCAGGGGGTGAGTGATATACAGGGACGTGAGCAGCACCAGGATCGAAAGGGTGAAGCTCAAGGAAAGAAGGATATCCAGCAGCAGGGTGGGGATGGGAATCACCATCACCATCAGGATGGATACCACCCCGACCGCCATGGCGACTTCGCTCCGGTCGAAGCGAACCCCTCCTTTAGTCAACAGGGGCGACGAAATGACTTTCTCTGCCATCGGGGCCATTTGTGCTTAGATCCTTCGGTTTTTCATCCGGTACACATGGGCCAGCAGGTCGGCCACCATCTGGTACAGGGAGGAGGGAATCATCTGTCCCAGCTCCACCGTTTTATAGAGCGCCTGGGCCAGCGGTTGGTTCTCCAGGATGGGAATCCCGTGAGCCTGGGCCGTCTCCTTGATATTTTCCGCGATCCACCCCGCTCCCTTGGCCACCACCCGGGGGGCGGTCATTTCCTGCCGCTCGTAGAGAAGGGCCACGGCCAGGTGGGTGGGGTTGGTGATGACCACGTCCGCCTTGGGAACTTCGGCCATCATTCTTTTCCGGGCCATCTCCCGCTGAATGGACCGGATGCGGGACTTGATCTGGGGATCTCCCTCGGACTGCTTGTACTCTTCCAGGACTTCCCGCTTGGTCATCCGCAGGCTCTTCTCGTAGCTCCACCGCTGGAAAGCATAGTCCAGGGCGGCCAAAGCGATCATGACCAGCAGGGTCTTGAAAAAGATCCGCGCCGAAACCAGCCCCACAAAACGGAGAATGCTCCCCACGTCCTGATCAGTCAGGGACTGGATCTCGGTAAGCTCCTGCCGCACCGTGGAATAGGCCACCCACCCGATGATCAGGATTTTGCCCACCGATTTGAGCAGCTCCACCAGGGCCTGCTTGGAAAAGAGGCGGGAAAATCCCGCGATGGGGCTGATCCTCTTGAGCTGGGGCTGAATCGCTTCCGTGGAGAACAGACTCCCGACCTGCACGAAGTTGCTCAGGACGGCCACGGCCGAAATGGCCAGCAGGAGGGGGGCCAGGATCTGGAAAAGCCACCAGAGAATTTCGGCCTGGAAGGCCTGGGTATGGTCGAAATCCAGGGTCCAGGAGCCGATTTTCTGAAAACTGCGCACCATGACCGAAGAGAGCTGCTGCAGGAAATACGTGCTCAGAAGATAGAGAACGGACAGCGCGGCCAGGAGAACCGCCACCGAGGGAATTTCCCGGCTCTTGGCCACCTGCCCCTTCTTGCGGGCCTCGCTCCGTCGTCTTCCGGTCGCTTTTTCTGTTCGTTCGCCGTAAGAGTCGTCCGCCATCCTTATCTCCGCATCAAGGGCAGGAGGGTGGAAACCAGCCCCTTCCCGGCCTCCTGGAAGAGAACTTCACAGTAGGGGAAGACCAGATCAAGGGAAAACCCCAGGAAAAGAAGTCCCAGCCCGATGGTGATGGGAAAGCTGGTCATCAGGATATTCATCTGGGGAACGGCCTTGGCCAGGATCCCCAGGGCAATCTGGGTAAAAATGAGGACCGCCACGACCGGAGCCGAGATTTTGACGGCGATGACAAAGAGATTCCCCATGAGAAACAGGAAATGACGGTGGATTCCCGGCTGCAGATGAATTTCTCCCGGGGCCAGGAGGAGAAAGCTCTGGCCCACCGCCTGGAAGAACCAGTGATGCCCGTCTACGGCCAGGAACAGAACCAGGGTCATAAGATACAAGAACTGGGAGATGACCGGGGTATTGACCTGCGAGGCGGGATCGACCAGGTTGGCCATGGAGAGGCCCATCTGAAATCCGGCCAGCTCTCCCGCCATTTGAATTCCGGCCAGGATGATCTTCACCGAAAGGGCCAGGATGAAACCGATCATGAGCTCGGCGGTCAGGAAAAAGGCGAAGGAGTAGGGGTCCGTGGGAAGCAGCGCGGGGTCGATCCGGACCCAGGGTAAAAAAATGAGGCCCACGGTCAGGGTCAATCCGATCTTCAAAAGGTTGGGGAGGTTGCGGGAGCTCAGGACGGGCATCATAAAGAGAACCGGCGCCACCCTCATGAGGACCAGGAGGTACGATTGAAATTGGAAAAGGGACCAGTTCCATAGCGCCGTCGAGGGCATCGTTCCGTTTCCTACCTCGCATACTGGGGCAGATTCACGATCAACTGCTCGGTGAAGAACATCATCTTCCTCATCATCCAGGGAGACAAAATCAGGAGCATCACGAAGACCACGATGATTTTGGGCACAAAGATCAGGGTGGCCTCTTGAATTTGGGTCACCGCCTGGAAAAGGCTGACCAATAGACCGACCACCAGCCCCACGCCCAGAATGGGGATGGAAAGAAAAAGGGTGATCTCAATGGCGTCCCGGGCAATCTGGCCCACCAGGTCCGGAGTCATCCGCATATCCTCGCCAAGAGCAGAGAGCGGAAAGCAGAGAGCGGAGAGTTAAAAACAAAGAAGAAAAGCTCTATTCTTTCCGGCCCTAAGCTCTTGGTTCTTTTTCCCGGTTTCATCTCTGCCTTCTTTTGTCTAATTTTTTTTGCTCTAGGCTCTCTGCTCTACGCTCTCCGCTCTGCTAGTAGAAGCTTTTTACCAGCGAACCCACCAGCAGGTTCCATCCATCCACCAGGACGAAGAGCAGCACCTTGAAGGGCAGGGAGATCATCACCGGGGGAAGCATCATCATTCCCATGGATAGAAGGACGCTGGAAACCACCATGTCCACGATCAAGAAGGGGATGTAGAGAATACAGCCGATCTGGAACGCGGTTTTGAGTTCGCTGATCATGAACGCCGGAAGGAGGACCGTAGTGGGAATGTCCTCCTGGTTCTTGGGCCGGGCCATTTTGGACATCTGCACGAAGAGGGCCAGGTCCTTTTCCCGGGTCTGTTTGAACATGAACTGGCGAACGGGCTTCAGGGCTTCATCCAGAGCCTGGTCCTGGCTGATCTTTTTCTGCTGATAGGGGACCCAGGCTTTATCGTGGATCGTCTGATAGACCGGAGTCATGATGAAAAAGGTCAAGAACAGAGCCAGCCCGATCAGAAGCTGGTTCGGCGGCATCTGGTTCGTCCCCAGGGCCTGGCGGATAAAGGAAAAAACCACCACCAGCCGGGTGAAGGAGGTCATCATGATCAGGATGGCCGGGGCCAGGGAGAGGACCGTTAGGAGAATGAGGATCTGAATGAGAACCGTAACCTCCCCCGGGTCCTTGGCTTCCCCCACCCCGATCTTCACCGTAGGAATTTGCCAGCCCTGGGCGGGGGCGGCGGCCAGGGGAGCGGCGAGGCAGAGGAAACAGAGCACCCCTGCGGGGAGAAGCAGGAGAAAGAGCCTATTTCTCATTTCCCCTCTCCAGGAGGGTTCCCTTCCCCTTCTTCCATAAAAAGGGAAGCCCTTTCACCCAGGCGGGTGCCTGGGGCCTGATGTCGCGGGGTGAAAGGCTCTTCTTCACCATTTCCTGATTTTCGATTTTAGTCAAAAAGGTGATCTGCTGGGGAGTCACTCCCAGGGCCAAAACCTCCCCCGCGATCTCCACCAGGGAGATATGCTTCTGGGGGGCAATCAGCTTGCTGCTGAGAACCCGGATCCCTCCATCCGGTCCCGGACTTCCCCCCCCCCACTCCCAGCGCTTGAACACCCGCACCAGGCAGAAGAGGAGGACCAGAATGCCTCCCAGGGCCAAAATCATCTTCACCGTCGCCCAGATCATTCCCGGCCTCACGATCCCAGCTGTTTCACCCTCTCCATGGGGCTGAGGATGTCCGTCATTTTGATCCCGAACTTGTCATTGACCACCACCACTTCCCCCCGGGCGATGAGCTTCTGGTTGATGAAAATCTCCACCGGCTCCCCGGCCAGCTTGTTGAGTTCGATCACCGAGCCCTGCCCCAGCTGGAGAAGGTCGCTGATCAGCATTCTCGCCCGGCCGAGCTCCACGGAAACTTCCAGGGGGATATCCAGAATGAAATCCAGGTTGGGCACCTCTCTTAGGCCGCCTCCTTCGGGGGAAGGACCCTGTTTCCCGGCTCCCGCATTCATCTCCTTTTGATTCGGCTTTCCTACGTCCTGCTCCATGGCGCATGCTCCTCAAGGTTTAGGAAGGGTTGACTTTCTCCTCGATTTGAAACGCCTTGTTGCTCCCGTACATTCCCGCTTTGCCCAGGAATTTGGGAACCTCCTGAATCTTGGCCGTTAACGGTTCGGAAACATCCTTTTCCAGGGTCAGAATATCCCCCTCCTTCAACTGAAGGAGCTTTTGCGCGCTGACCGAGACCTTTCCCAGTTCGATTACCACCTCCACCTCGGTGGTTTTCAACTGGTCCATGAATCTCCGGACCCAGCTCTGATCGCATTCCACGGGATCGGTCTGGAACCCGGAGTAGAGTTTGGCCTTGATGGGTTCCAGGGCAGCATAAGGAATACAGAGGGTGATCAGCCCGTTGACCTGTTCCAGCTCCACATCGAAGGGGATGGTGAGAACCAGGTCGGTGGGGGGAACAATGGAGGCGAACTGAGAGTTGAACTCACTCCGCAGGTACTGGAAGGAGAGCGGATGAACCGAACTCCAGACTTTCTCCAGCTCGGAGAAGATGATGTTGACCACCTTCATGATCAGCTTGGATTCAATGGGGGTGAAATCACGCCCCTCAATCCGGAAGTTCATCCGCCCCGTTCCTCCCAGGAAGATATCCACAAAGGAAAAGACCAGCTTCGGATCGAGGACCAGGAGGCCGGTGCCCCGCAGGGGGTTCAGTTTGAACACGTGGATGCTGCAGGGAAGGGGGAGGGTCCGGGTGAATTCCCCGTACTTCATCAAGACCAGCTTATGCGGAGTAATCTCCAGGCTCTTGCGCAGGATCAGGGTGAGCGGGTTGCGCAGGGAACGGGCGAAAAAATCGTTGACCACCTCCAGGGTGGGCATGCGCCCGCGGATGATCCGGTCCTGGTTGGCAAAGTCATAGGGGACCGGGTCCAGTCCTCCCCCGGGGGACTCCGAGGTGGTTTCCACCTTCCCGTCTTCGATTCCCTTGAGGAGGGCGTCGATCTCTTCTTGCGACAGGATCTTTTCCATAGCCGGTTTACTGGATGACAAACTCCGTGAAGTAAATGTTTTTGACTTTGGTCTCCGTGAGGAGATGGTTGATCTTCTCCTTGATCTCCTCCCGCAGGGCGTTCTTCCCCTCCGAGGTCATAAGGTCCCTGGAATTCTTGCTGGACAGAACGGTCAACACCGAATCCCTGGACTGGGGAAGCCTCTTTTCGAACTCTTCCCCCTTCTGATGGGTTTCCACGTGGAGCGTCACTTTCAGGTACCGGAGCTGTCCGGGGTCAGCCAGGTTCACCAGGAAAGGTTCCATCTTGTGAACGGCAACGGAGGCGGTATCCCCGGTTTTTTTTCCTCCGGAAACCATCCCTTTCACCCTTCCCATGAAGGAGGGGTCCTCGGATGAAGAGGAAGACAGGAATAAAAACGCCACCCCTCCCCCAATCACGAGCAAGATCAACAATCCGGCCCCCCCGATCAACAATAATTTTAATGAATTCGGCGTCTTTTTGGGTTTGTCCGGTTCCACCGATTTTGCCTGGTTTTTTGGTTTTTCTATAGCCAAGGCCTTTTCTCCGTCCAGGAAGAAGGGATTTCAACCCGTTATCACCCGCCGGTTTTGGGCGTATTTACCTTTTTTGCAATGGCCATGCCAAGGGGGTAATGTCCGAATTTTTTTTTAGTAGATTGAATTAATTATTCTTTTTTTAATAATAGGGGGGTTGTTTTACTAGGCAATTTATGTCAATTTATGATTATTGGTCAATTAATTGACGGATAAAATTGAACAGGAGCTGGGAGGAAAAGGGTGAGACCTTTTCCGAAATAGAAATTTGATGATCCCGTTAAAAGTCGAAATCCCATTAAATTCGTCATTCCGGCGAAAGCCGGAATCCAGTTATTTCAGGATGTTCTGGACCCCGGCTTTCGCCGGGGTGACGATCCAAGAGACTTTTTAGGAGAACATCAAATTAAGTAGATTGATTTTTATAGGTTTTTGGAAAGAAGCGGCCGGGGCTCTGATGGAAAAGCCCCGGCCACTTTATTCGGAGAATAGGTTAGGGCCGAATTTACTTGATGGTCATGAGTTGGGCCAGCATTTCGTCGGTGGTGGAAATGACCTTGGAGTTGGCCTGGTAGGCCCTCTGGGTTATGATCATCCGGATGAACTCCGCCGCCAGGTCCACGTTGGATTCCTCCAGCATCCCGGCGGCGACTTCCCCCAGGCCTCCCTCTCCGGGCTTGTTGACCAGGGGGTCCCCGGATTCGGTGGTTTCCTTGAAGAGCAGAGAGCCCGCCCTTTCCAGCCCGGTCAAGCTGGGAAAGTCGGCCAAGGCCAGACGGGCGATGTTTTTCACGGCTCCGTTGGTAAAGTGGCCGACGATATCCCCCTCCGATGTTATGTTGATTCCGGAGAGGGTCCCGGCGGCATATCCATCCTGGCTGAGGCTCTGAATGATGGAAGGAGACCCATACTGGGTCGTGGACGAGAAATCGACTTCAATGTCCGTAGCCGCGATCCCGTTGGAAAAGGTGATGCCTCCCGCGTAGAAGTCCACCGGCATGGCAGTGGATAGGAGCCCGTCCGTGGTGAATCCGATGTCTCCCGTGCCGAAGAGCTGGGCCGTTCCCGGTGTCCCCCCGTCCACGTCGGACCCGTCGATGGTGGCGTTCCATTCCCAGGCCTGGTCGCCGGTCTTGGTGAAATAGATCGTGATGGTATGGGACTGACCCAGGGTGTCGTAAATCGTCAGGGCGGTGGAATAGTTGGAAGTCCCCCCCGGGTCGGCGAGGTCAAAGGTTTTATCCTCTTCCGCGGAGTCCAGGTTCAACATCATATTGACTTCTTCGGTTGTGCTCGGGGCGATCATGTTGGTTTGATCGACGACGATATCGTTCAGCGTTTCGACGAGGTTCGTTCCGCTGGCGTCATAGAGGTATCCCTGCACCCGGAGGTTGTTCACGTTCACAAAGTAGCCGTCGCTGTCCACGTGAAAGTTTCCCGCCCGGGTGTAAGACTGCTCGTTGGTGATGGCGTCCTCGACGATGAAGAACCCTTTGCCGTTCACCGCCAGATCGGTGCCCACCGAGGTGGTCACCACGGTCCCCTGGGTGAAGGAGCAGGGCATGGCCGAGACATTGGCCCCGACGCCCAAATGGCTAAACCCGCCGATGCCTTCCAGGGACATTCCCAGGATATCTTCAAATTGGATCGTAGTGCTTTTAAAACCGACGGTGTTGGTGTTGGAGATGTTGTCGGCAATGACCTGCATGGCAATGCCGTTGGTGTTCATCCCCGACAAAGCCGAATAGAAAGAAGAAGCGATGGACATGGAATACTCCTTTCTTCTCTTTAATTCATGATGGATAGGATATCGCTAAATGCCACCTTGTCTCCGTTCACCTGGAGAGTGACCGCCCCGTTTTCCAGGGAGATTCCGTCCACGGTGCCGATCCGGTAGGTGGTAACCGGAACCGACTG
>JAPLIW010000210.1 GCA_026388915.1 Deltaproteobacteria bacterium | reverse complement strand
TTCCGACTCATAAGCGCCTCCTTTCTTCTTCTTTTCAGTAATGAGTATTTATACTCCTATATTTTATATAAAAAAAGCCCACAAGTCAAGAAAAATGTGGGCGTATGTTCAAAAAAAGTTAAAAAAGGACTAAACTGTTACAATGAATGGGACACGGATGAACGCGGATGAACACGGATAAAGAACCTATGGCTCCCCCCCAACCCCCCTTTGCAAAGGGTGGCAGGGGGGATTTCTGGGAAATCTTTTCAGGAGGTAAAAGTTACCTTTTTCAAAGAGCCAAAGGATTACGAAAATCTTATCTGTTCAAATTTATCTGTCCTATCCGTGTTCATCCGTGTTCATCCGCGTCCCATTAATTTTTTTATCTGTGTTCATCTGTGTTTATCTGTGTTTATCTGTGTCCCGATCGATTATTTCCGGGAGCGGATCTCGGCATACCGGCAGAGCGCAGCCATGGCCCGGACCGCCCGCTCGGGCGCGCGGTAGCAGGGCAGTCCCCGGTCCTGGACAAAGGCCACGGCGTCATCTTCCCGCTCGGTGAACGAAGAGGCGATGACCGGTTTGCCGTACTTTTCCGGCAACTTGGCAAAGGCCTCCATGGGAGATAAGAAAAAACCCTTCATCTGCTCGTAGGGGGGAAGCTTCACCCAGGGTTGGGCGATTTTTTCCATGGCCCGGACATAACTGGAGCCGATGATTCCGTGGAGCAGGATTCCGTCGATGGAGGGGTCCTCGAGGATCATCGCGGGCAGCTTTTCCATGAGAACGTTCATGTCCATGAAGAAGGTGAGATCGACGGGGTTGGAAGAGGCCCCGGTTTCCGGCAGGAGCTGGCGGATTCTGGACTGGAGGTTCTGCGAGAAAATCGGAACTTTCAGCCCCCAGCGGTTGCACGCGTCGGCCAGCGAGCTTGCCGGTCCTCCCGAATGAGTGAGGATGGCCATGTTCTTCCCCCTGGGCAGGGGAAGATAAGCCAGGGCGAAGGCCCATTCGTACAGGTCTTCCACCGAATAGGCGCGAATCACCCCGGACTGCTTGAAGAGAGCATCGTACAGAAAGTCCGGCCCAGAGATCGATCCGGTGTGGCTGGCCGAAGAACGGGCCCCCGCTTCGGTTCCTCCCACGTAAAGCGCCACGACCGGCTTTTCCCGGGATACCCGGGAAGCCACCCGCGCAAACTCCCTGGGCTTCTTGAGCCCCTCGATGTAAACCGCGATCACTTTGGTTTCCGGATCGCCGCCCAGGTATTCGAGGCAGTCCACCAGGTCGAGATCCGCCCCGTTCCCCACGCTGAAGGCCTTGCTGAACCCGATCTGCGACTTGGCCAGAAAGGGCAGAACCTGGGTCACGTAGGTTCCGCTCTGGGAGGCCACTCCCACCGCGCCCGGCTGATGAGTATACGGGTACATGGTGGGATTCAGGTGGAAGGCCGGGTGAATCACTCCGATGCAGTTGGGGCCCAGGAATCGAATCCCGTATTGCCGGGCAATCTTTTTGATCTCTTCCTCCAGGCCTTTTCCTTTCTCCCCCAGCTCCTTGAATCCGCCGGAGATGATGATGGCCCTCTTCACCCCTCTCTCCCCCAGGTCCCGCAGGACCTCCGGCACCGCGGCCGGAGGGATGGTCACGATCGCCAGGTCCGCCGGTTCCGGCAGTTCTCTCCCCCGGCGATAGGCCTTGAGGCCTAAAATGGGGTCCTGCTGGGGGTGGATGGGGTAAACCTTCCCTTCATACTTTCCTCCCAGAAGATTCAGGAGCTGGATGGACCCCATTTTGAAAATGTCATTCGAGGCCCCGACGATGGCCACCGATCGGGGATGCATGATTTGATGCAGCGGGTGTTCACTCATGAAAGTCGCTCCGTTAAAATTTGAATGCTGCCTGACTTGAAGCTTCCTGACCATAACATAAATAAAATCGTTTTTTCAAATGGAAGGGAGCTCACTTGCCCACTTTGCAGATATCCTTTGCCTGAGAAAGCCTCCAAGACCTTGACTTTCATCTGATTTACCGAAAGTGAAGCGGGCAAGGAAGGGGGGGCCAGGCTTGGGGTCCACAGGGAGAAAGCTAGGGGCGGTTCCCGGGTTCGGGCAATCATTTGGCCTCC
>JAPLIW010000324.1 GCA_026388915.1 Deltaproteobacteria bacterium | reverse complement strand
ATCCAAGAGACTTTTTACGAGACGATCAAAATTCGAAGTACAAGACTTTGTGCGTGGGGATATTAGAAAATTCGAATTTGCTCCAACTCCAGCCAGGTCTCCTTGCGGGGCTTAATTCCTGGCCCCTCTGGCCAGATGCTGAGTCGCCACCGTGAAATCCATGCTCTTCTTGTAGAGCACTCCCAGGAAGGGAACTTCCCCCTTGCCCAGTCTGGCCGTTTTGAAATCCGGGTCGCAGCGGAGAGCGCGGATCCAGTTGATCAGCTCCCGGGTGGCCGGCTTCTTTTCGATTCCCGGGATTTCCCGCAGGCGGTAAAAAGTATCGATGCAGGCCTTGGACAAGTCCCGTTCCAGACCAGGGAAGTGAACCTCGATGATCTCCCGCATCAGTTCCGGCGTGGGGAAGGCGATGTGATGGAAGTTACAACGGCCCAGGAAGGGATCGGAGAGATCCTTCTTGGCGTTGCTGGTGATGACGATGACCGGGCGGTTCTTGGCCTTGACGGTCTTGTCGATCTCCACGATGTCGAAGCTCATCTGGTCCAGCACGTCGAGCATGTCGTCCTGGAAGTCGGTGTCGGCCTTGTCGACCTCGTCGATGAGCAGGATCACCCGGATGTCCGAAACAAAGGCCTGCCCGATTTTCCCCATCTTGATGTACTCCTCGATGTTGCTCACCTCCCGCTTGGAGTCGCCGAAGCGGCTGTCGTTGAGCCGGGTCAGGGTATCGTACTGGTAGAGGGCGTCCACCAGTTTCATGCTGGACTTCACGTTGAGAACAGTGAGAGGCATATCCAGGGCCTCGGCAATGGCGTAAGCCAGCATGGTTTTGCCCGTTCCGGGCTCTCCCTTCAGCAGGAGGGGCATCTCCAGCGCCATGGATATGTTGACGATCTTGGCCAGTTCCGGGTCGAGGACATATTTGGAAGCGCCGGTGAAGCGCATCCCTTCCGCTTTTCCATTCATCCGCCTGTTCCTTCACCTTTCCGCCGCCGATTTGAAGTCTGAGCAAAAATACTGATTTTATTCTACCTTCTCCGGCGGGGAAGTTCAACTTTATCTTTTCCAGCGTGCCCGAATTGATCCTGGATGAAGAGGGCAGGAAATAGTGATGACCTCCGACACACCCGGGGGGCATGATTTCTGTTCCTTCTGGGGGAGGGAAATTTCTTCTTGACAACTTACCTATTAGTAAGTAAGCTATTTCCATGGCCGACCCAAAAGATACCAAGACTGAAATTATTGACCTTGCCGAAAACCTTTTGCTCGACCGAGGATTCAACGGATTCAGCTATGCCGATATCTCCTCCGTCCTGGGGATAAAGAACGCCGCCGTTCATTATTATTTTCCCTCCAAGTCGGATTTGGGGATCGCCATTATTCAGCGGGCAAAGGAGAGGTTTGCCGGTTGGACCCGGGGTGAACGCATGGCCGGAAGGTCGGCCGCCGAAAAACTTGAGGCTTTTTTCCGCTTATATCTGAAGTTCTTCGAGGCGGGGCAGCAGGTCTGCCTGGGGGGGGCTCTGGAAACAGACTTCAAGACTCTGCCGGCCGATATGCAGGCTGAAACGCAGAAATTTGCCTCTGCTTTTCTGGTATGGATGGGGGAAGTTCTCGAAGAAGGGCGGAAGAGGCACCTTTTTTCCTTCCCGGGAGAGGCAAAGGATCAGGCGATTTTGATTCTCTCTAGTCTGCAGGGGGCTCTGCAGATGACGAGAGCAGCCGAGCCTTCCTGCCTCCATCTGGCGATCGCCCAGATCAGGCGTTCGATGAGCAAGAAGTAATTTCATTATGGTAAACCCCCGGCTCTGCCGGCGGACCCATAGAGTTTGACATTTCCGGGACACTTGGGTTGTAGCCCCGGCCTGGCAAAAGAAGGGAGACAGCTGATATGGAAGGACCGAAGTCATCAGACCATCCGCCCAAAGATTATCGCACCACCTGTAACCGGGATTGCCCCGATTCATGCGCGGTTATCGCCACGGTGAAGGACGGGAAGATCATCAAGCACAAGGGAGACCCGGAACATGGAGTTACCCGCGGCTTCCTCTGCTCCCGCGGCAATGACTACCTGAAGCGGTTCTATGATCCCCAGCGCCTCCTTTATCCCCTGCGGCGAAAGGGAAATGGCTGGGAGCGGATTTCCTGGGGGGAAGCACTGGATCTGGTTGCTGAAAAGCTGAAGTATTATCGTGATGCTTACGGCCCTCGTTCCGTTCTGGTCGTCAATTACTCGGCCATTCACAGCTGGATCCCGAGAGTCCTTGGCCGGCTATTCTGGTCGCATTTCGGCGGCGCCACTTTCGCCTCCGGCGGCCTGAGCGTGGAGGCCGCCCATGCAGCCCAACAACTTGACTTCGGAGGGGATTGCACCCACGAACCGGAAGACCTTGTCCACAGCAAAGCCTTTGTGATCTGGGGGAAGAATGTGGCGGTGACCCGCCAGCACTGGATGCCTTTTATCAATCAGGCGCGCAAGGCTGGGGCCCTCCTTGCGGCGATCGACCCGGTCTACAGCGAAATGGCCAGGAAGGCGGACCGGTTCTACCAGATCCGCCCCGGAAGCGACGGCCTCCTGGCCATCGGCGTAAGCCGCCTCCTCCTCGAACGCCAGGCGGTGGACGAAGGATTCATCGCGGATCATACCCATGGATTCGAGGCCTATCGTCAATTGGTTCTTTCTTACCGGTTGGAAGATATCGCCAAAGCGGTTGACCTCTCCCTGGACCAGATCAAGGAAATTGCCGATTGGTATGCGACCAGGAAGCCACTGGCAACCTTCACGGGATTGGGGCCTGCCTATTGGAGCAATGGGGGAGCCATGATCCGTCTGGTGGATGCTCTGGCGGCGGTCAGCGGGAATATCGGCATTTCGGGGGGCGGGATGAGCACGGATATCGAAGGGGCCAAGGGCCTGAACCTCTCCATGCTTCGGGGAGCCCCGAAAGGCCAGAGCCGGCGCATTCTTTTGCCGCGCCTCGGTGAGGACATTCTCAATACCAAGGACCCGGCGCTCAAGATGGGCTGGATTGCCGGAGCCAACCCGGCAAGTTCGGCGCCGGATACCGGGCGGGTCCAGGAGGGATTAAGTTCCCTGGAGTTCCTGGTCGTGGTCGAGCAGTTCATGTCCGCTACGGCGGAGTTGGCCCATTTGGTTCTGCCATGCACAACCTACCTCGAAATGGACGACCTGGTCACTGCTTACGGACATAACTGGATCGGGTTAACGAACCGGGTGGTTCCTCCCCTGGGGGAAACGAAGACGGACGGGGAAATCTTTCAACTCCTTGCCGGGCGGCTGGGATTCGGTCAGGCGCTGGCTGGCGAACCGCGAGCCTGGATTCAAAAATTCCTGGAGCCCATGGCTCGCGAAGGATTAACCCTGGAGCGCCTGAAGGAGAAGGCGTACCGCAATCCCAACGCGGCTTCCGTCCCTTTTGCCGACCGTAAATTCCGAACGCCCTCGGGTAAGTTTGAGTTTATCACTCAGTTCACCCCGGGCCCGATCCCGGGAAACGGCGGCTTGCATCTGGTGGCCACCAAAACTCTCCGGATGCTGAACTCCCAGGTCCTGCCTGAAGATGTACCCGAAGAACCCATAGCGCGGGTGAACCCGGCGGTCCTCGCCGAAAGGGAATTCAGCGAAGGTCAAAAGGTCTGGGTCGTCAGCAAAGCGGGGAAAGTCAGGGTCCGGCTGGCCGCCGATGAAAAGGTGCGCCGGGATGTCCTTCTGTTGAACCCCGCCCTCTGGAGGGGGGACCTGAACGGGGTAAATCAATTGCGTGAGTCTTTCCTGACCGATATCGGCGATGGGGCCGCAATGCACCAGACGATGGTTACGTTCACGGCCGAATAGATCTACCCGGGTATGACTCCGGCCAAGAACCGGGATCCCGTGGCGGCAACCCCGCTGCACCGGTATATTCCCTGCCGGGTGCGCAGGGCTCAATAGGGTTGCGAGTTCCAGGAGGCCATTGGGCGAATCGGGAGATGGCCGGGATGAAAGACGCAAGTCGCAAGGCGCAAGTCGCGAGAGCACAAGTCGAGGCAGCAAAAATGATTTCAGGAGGGGAGAATGAGTAATTCGAGTGGGGCCACAGGGAAGAGACAATTTTCTGCGGCAGACTTGAAAAAGGTCTGTCTTGAATCGGGTGCGGATGATGTGGGCTTCGTCGATATCGACCGGGAGGCGCTGCAGAGAGAACGGGAGGGCATTCTCAAAGTCTATCCCCTCACCCGGAGCATCATCTCGGTCATCAAGGTCATGAATCGGGAAAACCTTCAAAGCTCCGCGCGGTATATCTCCAGTGATGAATACCACAGCGTGGGCGACGAATTTGCGGGGATCGGCCGGCGAATCCTTCGCCGGCTCAACCAGCTGGGCATCCGGGGAGTCGTTCCGACGAAGTCCTGGCCCATGGACCTGAACCGGTGGCCGGGCAAGATCTGGGACATCAGCCACAAAATCCTGGCCACCGAGGCAGGCCTCGGCCAGATGGGATTGAACCGGATCGTCCTCCATCCTAAATATGGCTCCTTCATCCAGCTGAATTCCATTCTGATCGACGCCGACCTGGGCGAGTACAGTCGGCCCCTGACGGAGAGCCCCTGCCTAAAGTGTCATCTCTGCGCCGCGGTGTGCCCCACGGGAGCCATCAGCAAAGATGAACCCTTTGACTTTTTCGCCTGCAGCACGCACTGTTACCGCGATAACATGATCGGGTTTCAGAAATGGATCGAAACCATCATCTCCTCCAAAGACATGGCCGAATACCGCTCGCGATACAACGACAGCGAGACGGCGTTCCTGTGGCAGTCGCTCATGTTCCGGATCAGTTATCGGTGCGGCTATTGTGTTGGCGTGTGTCCTGCCGGAGAGGAGCCGAAAGCGCTTTATCTCCACGACAAGGCGGCTTACATCCAGCGGGTCCTCAAACCGCTTCAAGACAAGGCCGAGCCGGTTTATGTGCTGGCGGGATCAAAAGCCGAAACCGCGGCCAAGCGAAACCCAAAGAAGCAAGTTAAAATTGTTTAAAAGGGAAGAATTCTAAAAACGGGCTATCCCTCCTCACCCCGCCCTCTCCCCCGAAAACGGGAGAGAGGGGGAGGGTGAGGCGGAACGCCCGACCTCCTCGCCGGGTTACTGCTTGTCCCCCCGCATACCCTCAGCTTCGGCCTGCTTTTAATCCATGAGCCCCCTTTTTAGCAACGGCGTAGGCCATCATGATTTTGCCGGTGCCGGGCTCCCTCTTGAGCAGGAGGAACATCTCCAGGGTCTGGGAAATTGCCTTATAATAGGAAAAAAGGGGGAAAGGGGGGGAGAGGCCCTTTTTTCAATCTCGGTCATCGGAATTCCTCCGCAGAACGATGCCCGGCGGTTTCGAAAAGGAGGAACGAAGGGGATAGCCGATTTTTTCGGATCCATCACCTGTTGGGGAAAAAACATTCCAACGGGCCGGTATGGCCGGAGATCAGGAGGGAACATGGGAGTCATCATGCAGGCTTTTTACTGGGATTGTCCACGACTGGAAGATAGAGAATACCGGTGGTGGGAATATCTATCCGGTCAAGTTTCTTCCCTGCGGAAAATGGGTTTTACCGCCCTTTGGATCCCTCCAGCCAGTAAAGCCGCTAACCTCGAAGGGCCTTCCATGGGGTATGACCCGTATGACTACTACGACCTGGGGGACATGGACCAGAAGGGATGCATCGAAACCTGGTTCGGCTCAAAGAACGATTTGCTCCATTTGATCAAGGCGGCTCATGAAAACGATATGCAGGTCTACGCCGACCTGGTGATCAACCATTGCAGCGGGGGGGACGGAAAGGAAACGAATCCTCTGGACCTTCAGGATCGGTGGACCCGGTTTACGCCGAAGAGCGCAAAATTTTTCCGCGACTCGAAATGCTTCCACCCCTCCCCCTATGAAACCTGGGATGACGGCACTTTTGGAGATATGCCGGACCTTTGCCATCGGAACCCCTACGTTTACACCCAGCTTTTGGAATATGCCCGGTGGCTACTGGAAGATATTGGCGTGGACGGCTTCCGGTATGATTGCGTGAAGGGATACGGCGGCTGGATGATCCGGGCCATCCAGGAGTTGAGGGCGGTGAGGAACGGCCGGCCCTTCTAGCCCTTCGGGGTGGGGGAGTGCTGGGACAGCGACCGGGTAATCGGGGAATGGCTGGACGAGACCAACGCCTGGTCGGACAATCCCGCGGGGGCTTTCGACTTTCCCTTAAGGGACCGCCTGAAAGACTTATGCGACTCCTATGGATACAGCCTGAAAAACCTGTCGGCCAAAGGCACCTTGCTCGCCGACCGTCCCCCGCAGGCCGTGACCTTCGTGGAAAACCACGATGTGGCCCGCAGCCATCCCATCACCCAGGACAAGATTCTGGCCTACGCCTTTATCCTCACCCATGAAGGGTACCCCTGCGTCTTCTGGCAGGACTATTTCAACTCTGACCTGGGGAAGCCGGAGAGTCCGAACGGGATTGCCGCCCTGGTGAAAATCCATGAAGACGAGGCCAGCGGCCAGACCCGGGTTCTTTACGCGGATGACGACCTCTATGTGATGCAGCGGGAGGGGATCGATCGACAAAAGGGCCTCGTGCTGGTGATCAACAACCGGGGCGATTGGTGGGGGGGAGGCAGAGTGCAGACCCGGTGGAGAAATACAAAATTCATCCCCGCCGCCTGGAGCAGCCGCTATGACTCAGCCATGCCGGAGGAGAAATGGAGCGAGGGGAACGGGATCTGCGACTTCTGGGCCGCCCCCCGGGGATTCACGGTTTACCTGCCCCAGGAATGAAGGAAAGATGCCTTATTCTTCCAGCAGAATGAGACCCGGGTCTTCCAGGAGCTGGATGACCGTGTTCATGAACCGGACCGCCTCGGCTCCGTCCACCACCCGGTGGTCAAAAGAGAGGGAGAGGGGAAGCACTTTCCGAATCTCGATCTTTCCGTCCACCACCATCGGCTTGTCGTAGATTTTGCCCATCCCCAGAATGGCGACCTCGGGGTGGTGGATGATGGGGAAGCCGAAGATCCCTCCCATGGCCCCGAAATTGGTGATGGTAAAGGTCCCCCCCTTTAAATCCGCCAGGTCGATGGTCCGGCTTCGGGCTTTCTCCGAAAGCTCTTCCAGTTCAGCGGCGAGTTGAAAGATATTTTTCTCCCGCACATTCTTGATCACCGGGACCATCAAACCGTCCTTCGTGTCCACGGCAACGCCGATGTTGTAGTATTTCTTCAGGATGATCTCGCCCTTTTCGTCATCCAGGGAGGCGTTGAGGTAGGGGTGTTCCTGGAGGGCAGCCACCAGGGATTTCATGACAAAGGGAAGGAAGGTCAGGCGGATCTTCTTCTGGGCCGCCCTT
>JAPLIW010000444.1 GCA_026388915.1 Deltaproteobacteria bacterium | reverse complement strand
CCCCGAACTTCTGCATGATTTCGTCCTTCCAGGGAGAGTAGACCATGATTTTTCCGTTGGCTATCCCGGGGACTGACGTCCCCAAAATGAATGCCACAGCCAACCCAAAGATCATCAGATTTTTCCAGGTTTTCATTCCCCATCTCCTTATCTCTTCAGCGTATTTTCTACCGCTGCAACGTCTTTAAGAGTCCTTCCAGCGGCAGGGTATTGATCACATCCTTGGCCTCGATCCAGCCCCGGCGGGCGGTGAAGACCCCGAACTTCATCACCTCCAGCTGCGGGGCGCTGTGGGCATCCGTGTTGATGGCCAGCCTGGCCCCCAGGTCCCTGGCCATCCGGGCATCCACGTCCTTCAAGTCCAGGCGGTCCGGGTAGGCGTTGATTTCCACGGCCACCCCCTGATCGATGGCTGCCTGGATGACTTCCTTGAGGTTGATCTTGAAAGGCTCCCTTTCCAGGATCAGCCGGCCCGTGGGGTGGGCCAGGATTTTCACGTTCGGATTCTTGATGGCCTTGATCACCCGCCGGGTCATCTCTTCCTCTTCCATGTTGAAGCGGGAGTGAACCGAAGCCAGGACCACCTCGCACTCCTTCAATATATCATCCTTAAGGTCCAGGCTTCCATCGGCAAGAATGTCGACTTCGACCCCCTTGAGAATCCGGACACCCGAAATCTGGCTGTCGGCTTTTTCGATCTCCTTCAGGTGCCTGGCCAGCTGCTTTTCATCCATCCCCCCGGCCACCCGCACCGCTTTGGAGTGGTCGGTGATGGCGATGTAAGCATAGCCCATCTCCTTGGCCTTGCGGGCCATCTCCAGGATGGAGTT
The DNA here is from genome assembly GCA_026388915.1 of Deltaproteobacteria bacterium. GTDB lineage: Bacteria > Desulfobacterota > SM23-61 > SM23-61 > SM23-61 > SM23-61. Next base: position 12,045 of record JAPLIW010000444.1, on the reverse strand, counting down.
CTTCCCGTCAGAGGCGGTGGTGTGCATCTGCAGGTCCCCGCGGATGTCCGATCGTTCAATCAGGCGGGGAAGTTTTCCCTTTTCGGCGGCCTGGATTTCCCCCCGGTCTTCGCGGAGCTCCGGGGGGATCAGGGGAAGCCCCACGGCCTTGAAGACGTCCGCCTCTTCGGCCCCGCTCAAGCGCTTCTCATCCTTGGCCCGGAAAACTCCATACTCGCTGACCTTCAGGCCTTTTTCCTTGGCCCGCTCCCGGATGGCCACATTGTGGGCCTTGGACCCCGTAAAATAGTGCAGGGCCGCGCCGTAGCTCTCTTCCTCTAATACGCGCAGGTCCACCTGGAGTCCGCATTTCAGCCGGACGCTGGACTTGGTTTCCCCCCTGGCCAGCACCTCGGCCACGTCCCCGTAACCGGCGAACCGGTCCATCACCTTGCATCCTTTGCCGCAGATGGCCAGAATGTCCAGGTCGCCGATGGTTTCCCTCCGACGGCGGAAGCTTCCCGCCGGGTCGAGGCGCTTGACCCCGGCCACCCCTTTCAGGTGGCGGAGCAGGGCCTCCGCGTATTGAAACCCCACGGAGAGCTTGAAGCGGCCCATGCCCGCGCGGTAGTGCTCGATGGATTTCAGAATTTTCTCTTCGGTCTTCAACCCCATGCCCGGGAGATTCCGCAGGCGCCCGGCCTGGGCGGCCTTCTCCAGACGGTCGACGGAGTCCACGTTCAGTTCATCATAGAGGACTTTTACCTTTTTGGGCCCCAGGCCTTCCAGCTTCAGGAGCTCCGTCAGGCTCGGGGGGATTTGGGAGCGAAGCTCCTCGAGAAAATGAGACTTTCCGGTGGCCAGAAGCTCCCGGATCTTTTCGTTGATCGACTTGCCGATGCCCGGAATCTCTTCCAGGTTTTCCCCGGCCCTGACCAGGGCCTCCAGGCTCTGACTCATATCCTCGATGGTCCGGGCGGCATTGCGGTAGGAACGGACGCGAAAAGGGTTTTCCCCCTGAATTTCCAGGGTGTCGGCGATTTCCGTGAAAACGTCTGCGATGGCTTTGTTTTCCATGTCAGACCTCTCCGGGGAGGAAAGATAAAAAGATTATACCCCGGGAATGCGGTCGGCGAAAGGGGTCCCTGGGGAAGAATCGGGGGGGAGAAAAACCGATGAGGGGGTGGGGCGAATATCCCTTAGTGCTTCGATTCGCAAATACAGAGACGTATTCTCAAGCTGGTCATTGATACAATTGCTCACTCAGCACGAAGTCCAGAGTAAATAAATTCGTTACCGAATTTATGAATCGATGGACTTAGATTAGACCTGATTTCTCCAATCCGTAAAATACCTTATCGGCAAAGGCCTTGCAGGGTGAATTCCCATTGGGGAAACACTGGTACCGATCTTCTTCCCTCTCCCGCCAGATACAGGACTTGCAGTCCCCGGGAGTCAGAGCGTTCATTAACCAGGCGATTTCTGCTTCGGTAAGTTTGCCGTTGGTCCGGTTCTTAAAAAACAAATCACACCTCCAATAGACTAACCCAACCCAAAAAGGATATTCCCTTGCAGCGGAAAAGTCAAATTTTTTGGAACCCGCGGGGCGAATCCATGATCGCTTCACGGAACCTCCCCGGCATGTCTTATTATATATCATTTTAAACAGTCACCGGAAAGAATCCAATGATTCAGGACAGGTCCGGGCTAAGCCCCCCCCACATATTTCTTGACAAGGGCATATCCCTTTAATTATGATGAGTTACAAGAAGGCCCCAGACCCGCAGCCCCCGGAGGAAAAGGGCATGAAGGAAAAGAAGCCTCAATTCAAAAAAGTCAGGGCCTGGATCAAGACGGTTGGTTCGGCCTATACGGGAACCATTTATCTGCCGAAGGACCACATCCGGATTTCCGACGTGATGAACGACGAGCGCCAGTTTATCAGCCTGACCGATGTGGAATCAAAAGATTTTGCCTCTCCGAAGGCCTATCTGGCCATTAATAAGGATCTCATCGAGCTCGTGGAGATCTTAGACCCTGACCTGGAGCGGGAATCATGACCTACAAAGACCGGTTCACCTTCAATTTTCACGTTCCCACACGGATCGTCTTCGGGGCCGGCTCTCTCCAAGAAGTGGTCAAAGAGATGGACGGCCTGGGGATGAAAAAGGCGCTGGTGGTCACGGACGGGACCCTGAAAGACAGCGCCATGGTAAAGACCCTGATGGAGACCCTGGGGGACCGGGCTGCCGGACTCTTCGGGGAAGCCATTCCGGACTCCTCCCTGCAGGTGGTCAGCCGGGGGGCCGGGGTTTTCCGGGAAAAGGGCGCGGACGGCCTCATCTCCATCGGGGGCGGATCCTCCATGGATACGGCCAAGGGTATCGGCGTCCTGGCCAAAAAAGGGAAAGAGGACCTGCGGGAATTCGTGGGCATCGGGAAGATCGGGGAGCCCATCGTCCCCCACATCGCCGTTCCCACCACTTCCGGGACGGCCAGCGAAGTGACCCAGTTCGCCACCGTCAAGGATCACGAGGCCAGGGAGAAAAGACTGCTGTCCGACCCTGGCCTGATTCCTCCGGTGGCGATCCTGGATCCTTTACTCACGGTCAGCCTTCCCCCGCAGATGACCGCGGCCACGGCCATGGATGCCATGTCTCACGGCATTGAGAGTTTTCATGCCCGCTTCTACGAGCCGATTTCCGACGCCCTGGCTTACCAGGCCATCCGGCTCGTCGTTCAGTATCTGCCCGTCAGTCTTCAGAAGCCCGATGACGTGGAGGCGCGGGGGATGCTGGCCATCGCTGCGACCCTGGGAGGAATGGCCTTCCAGAACGCCCTGGTGGGCTGCGTGCACGGAATGGCCCATGCCCTGGGGGGAATGTACGGGCTTCACCACGGGCTGGCGAATTCCATCCTTCTGCCTCACGGCATGCGTTTCAACATGCCGGTCAGCGCTCCCCGATACCGGCAGGTGGCCGAAGCCTTCGGCCTGGACGTGAAGGGGAAGAGCGATGCGCAGATCGGGGAGATGACGGTCCAGGCCGTGGAAGTATTTACCAAAAATACCGGGCTTCCGCAGAAGCTTTCCCAGGTTAACATTCCCCGGGAGAATATGCTGGAAGTGGCCAAATTGGCGCTGGGCGACCCCGGCATGAAATCCAACCTCCGCAGGGTCACCGATCCCGAGGAGATTGTTCCTGTTCTGCTGGCCGCATGGTGACGGGGGGATATGGAGCCTGAAGCCAGACAAAGGTACCTGCGAACCCTCCCGGCGGTTGACGAGCTTCTCCATCGCCCCCCGATCGAGACTCTTCTGAAAATTCATTCCCGGCCCCTGGTGGTCGATTCCATCCGGAAGGTTCTGGGCGAAAAGCGCCGGACCATCCTGCAGGGGGTCGAAGAAGAGGCTGCCACTGCGGCAAGCCTGACTGCGGATCAGTGGACGCATGCCGTTACTGAGGAAGTGGCGGCGACCTTTCGGCCCTCCCTGCGCCCGGTGATCAACGCCACCGGGGTGGTCCTCCATACCAACCTGGGAAGGGCTCCTCTGCCGGAGGAGGCCCTTCGAAACCTGGTGGAGATCGCCGGCGGTTACTCCAACCTGGAACTGGATCTGGAGAGAGGGGAACGGGGGTCCCGTTACGGACATGTGGAAGAGCTCCTTTGCCGGATCTCCGGGGCCGAATCCGGGCTGGTAGTGAATAACAATGCCGGAGCCGTCTTTCTGGCCCTGAACAGTCTGGCCGAAGGAAAGGAAGTCATCGTCTCCCGGGGACAGCTGGTGGAAATCGGGGGCTCCTTCCGCATCCCCGATGTCATGAGAAAGAGCGGGGCCCGTCTGGTGGAGGTGGGTACGACCAACCGCACCCATCTGCGCGATTACGAGCAGGCCATAACCGGGGAGACGGCTCTCCTGCTGAAAGTCCATACCAGCAATTTTCGAATCCTGGGTTTTACCGCCGAAGTTCTCCTGAAAGACCTGGCGGACCTGGGGGGCGCCCGCGGCCTGCCGGTGATGGAAGACCTGGGGAGCGGATGTTTTATCGACCTCTCTCCCTACGGAATCGAGCACGAGCCCACGGTGCAGGAGACCCTCCAGGCAGGGGTGGATGTAGTTACCTTCAGCGGAGACAAGCTCCTGGGAGGTCCTCAGGCGGGCATCATCCTGGGCAAGAAAAAATTCATCGATCCAATCAAGAAGAACCCTCTGAACCGGGCGCTGCGGATCGACAAGCTCACCCTGGCGGCCCTGGAATCCACCCTCCGGGTTTACCTGGATGAGAGCCGGGTCCTGAGCGCCCTCCCGGCCCTCGGAATGCTGACCTGCCCGTTAAAGGAGCTGGCGACCCGGGCGAGACGCTTTCAGAGGAAGGTGAGCAAGGAAATATCCGGCGAATGCCAGATTACGCTCCGGGAAGATAGCTCTCAGGTAGGGGGCGGGGCTTTGCCCCTGCAGGAGCTGCCGACCCGGGTGGTGGCCATCCGGCCTTTAAAACTTTCCGCCGCCGCTCTGGAGGAGAGGCTGCGCCGGAGCGAACCACCGGTGATGGCCCGGGTGAAGGAGGAGGAAGTTCTCCTGGACCTTCGAACCGTGGCCAAGGAAGAAGAAACAGCCCTCTTGGAGGCGGTGAAGAAGGCCTTAGGGAATGCGGAATTCGGAGTGCGGAATAGAAAATTGATGAACTCGTAAGAAGTCGTCACTCCGGTGAAAACCGGAGTCCAGAGACTTGATAATTTCTTGGAATAACTGGATTCCGGCTTTCGCCGGAATGACGGGAAAAGGGGTTTTCGGAGTTTTTACGAGGCCATCAAAATTGGATACCATGGACTATTTTATGAGCTTTCAATTCCGCATTCCGCATTCGCCATTCCGCATGGGAAGAGGTTAGATATGGTCGACGCGCACGTTTTAGTCCTCAACAAATCGTACCTGCCCGTCCACGTGACCACGGTCAAAAGGGCTTTCTGCCTGCTCTACGCGGGCATAGCCAAAGCGGTGAATGCCCAATACGAAACTTTTGATTACGAGAGCTGGAGTCAGATCACCATCGAGCGGAACGACGAGACCCTCGGGCTGGTGGACCGGGTGATCAAGGTCCCGAGAGTCATCCTTCTGCTAGCCTACGACCGGGTCCCCAAGCGCCGGGTGCGTTTCAGCCGGTACAACATCTTTGCCCGGGACAAGAGTATCTGCCAGTATTGCGGGCACAGGTTCTCCCGGAATGAACTCAACCTGGATCACGTGGTCCCCCGCGCCCAGGGAGGGACGTCCACCTGGGAGAACGTGGTGTGCAGCTGCCATGAGTGCAACCGCCGGAAGGGCGGGAGAACGCCCACGGAGGCCCGGATGAGGCTAATCACCCAGCCGCGCAAGCCGGCCTGGACGCCCCCGATCAGTCTTTCGGTCCCGGCAGTGATGCGCCGGGAATGGGCCCCCTTCCTCGACTTCATGGTCGATGTTTCGTACTGGAACACCGAACTCTTGGAAAAATAAATTCGGAATACGGAATGCGGAATTCGGAATAGAAAAGAAAGGGTGTTTTTTTTGATTCTTTTATAATTCCGCACTCCGCACTCCGCATTCTGCATTCTGGAAATGATCACCTCCCCATCCAACCCCAAGATCAAGGACCTCCGCCTTCTCAAACAGGTCAAACACCGCCAGGCCCGGGGAGAGTATTTCATCGAAGGGGTGCGTCTGGCCGAGGAGGCTTTCGGCTCCGGCCAGGCCGTCCGCCGGATCGTCTACAGCCCCCGCCTGGAAAATACCCCCCGCGGGGCCGCCCTTCTTTACTTGGCGCGCAAAAAATTTCCCACCGCCGAATGGCTTTATGTCAGCGACCAAGTCCTGGACTCCCTCAGCGACACCCGGACCCACCAGGGGATTCTGGCCATCCTGGAAAGGAGGGAGCATCGCTGGGAGGATCTGGGGAAGAGGGAAGGGCTGATTCTTCTGCTCTATGAGCTGCAGGACCCAGGAAACCTGGGAACCATTTTTCGGGTCACGGAAGCCGGGAAAGGGGCCGGCCTGGTCCTGAGCCGGGGAACGATCGATCCCTTCAACCCCAAGGTGGTCAGGGCGTCCAGGGCAAGTCTTTTCCGCCTCCCCTTTCTGGTGGATCAAGACCCCGTGGATTCCCTGCGGGTCTTTCGATCCCTGGGGTGCCGCGTGTGGGCGACCGCCGCGGGGGAAGGCACGCCCCTGTGGGAAGTCGACCTCAATCTCCCCGCCGCCGTTTTATTCGGACAGGAAGGGGCCGGGCTTCCCGCAGAACTCGTTGAAGCGGCCGACGGGGTTCTCACCATCCCCATGAACCCTGAAGTGAATTCTCTCAATGTGGCCGTATCCGCAGGACTCGTGGTGTACGAGGCGTTGCGGCAGAGAACCATAAAGGTCGTGAGTAGTGAAGGGTGAGTGGGAAAAGCCGCTTTTAACTCCTCACGACTTACCCCTTACTATTCACGGTCTTTGCTCCGAACTCTTTCCGAACTCTTTTCCCTTGACATTCCGCCCCGATTCGAAATAAAAATGTCCTACGCTTTTTGCGCGCCGTTGCGCGGGAAAAGTGGCTCCTCCGGCAACCCCGGTGCGGTTGTAGGGGCACGAGGCATCGTGCCCCTACGGGATCCACCAACTTTCTCCCACGAGGAAAGGAGGAGAATTTGGATCCTCCTCCTTGATGGGGGAGGGCAAGGGTGGGGGTGATAATAACCGGAGCGGTTTTGACCTGCAAGGGATTCAAGGACATTCCGGTCTGCGTTCAGGCCGAGAAAAAGGAGGTAAGATATGAAGAGACTGGCCAGCGTGATTTTGGTGGGAGTCTTAGCTTTCTGCCTAGCCGGTACCGCATTGGCCCAGCAGCCCGCGGCCCAAAAGGTCATCAAGTGGAAGTTCCAGTCCCACTGGCCTTCGGGGAGCACGTCTTTCAAACCCCTGAAGGATTTCTTCGATAAGGAGTTAACCAAGCTCACCGGGGGACGGCTGCAGATCACCCTCTACCCGGCGTCCGCCCTGGTTCCCACCAAGGAGATTTTCGATTCCACCCGGAAGGGCACGATCGACGGGGCCACGGCCTCTCCCATCTACTGGATGGGGATCATTCCCATCACCGCCATCGCCTCCAACTGCCCCATGACCTTCCAGGAGCCCTGGGAAGGGCTCTACTTTCACTACCTCATGGGCTTCGAGGACATGATGAAGGAGGCCCACGCCAAGTTCAACATTCTTTACTACACGGAGAAGATTTATCCCACCGCCCTCATCAGCAAGAAGCCCATCCGCAAGATCGAGGATTTCAAGGGCATGAAGATCCGTTCTTCCGGAGCCATTGCCAGCTTCCTGAAAGACCTGGGAGCGGCAACCAACCTGATCCCCGGGGAGGAGCTGTTCCTGGCCCTGCAGACCGGAGTAGTGGAAGCGGCCCACTGGGGAGCCGCCGGGGGCGCCCTTTCCATGAAGTTTTGCGAGGTGGCCAAGTATTACATTCAGCCGAACCTGGCCATGGCCGGGACGGACGTGATCGTCATCAACAAGGAGGCCTTCAACGCTCTGCCCAAGGACATCCAGACGACGCTAGATTTAGCCTTGCGGGAAAGGGTGTGGCGCCGCACCCATGAATACATCATGGACGAGGTGGACGCGCTGAACACCATGAAGCGGGACTTTAAAGTGACGGTGAGCATGCTGCCGAAGGAAGACCAGAAGAAGATGGTGAAGGTGGCCATGAAGCAGTGGGACCTGGCGGCGGGCAAGGATGCGGCGTCGGGGAAGGCCGCCGGCATGTTGAAGGAGTTCCTGAAAAAACTGGGGTATATCGATTAGGAGGGAAGAAACAGTTTACCTCAAGGAGTCAAAGGGGCCATGAATCGGTTTATCAAAACAGTCGAACAGATCAGCGAGTGGTCCGGGAAAGGGATCAGTCTCTTGGTCATCCCCCTCACGGGGGTCATTCTCTATGAGATCCTGGTCCGGTACCTGTTCGGGGCCCCGACCATCTGGGCCCACGAGGTGGCCCAGATGATCTACGGGGCCTACGTCATCCTCCTGGGGGCTTACGCCATGAGGAAGGGAATCCATGTAAACGTGGAGCTCCTGTACGGAAAGTTCAGCCCCCGCACCAAGGCGGCGGTCGATCTCTTCACCTGGATTCTCTTCTATCTGTTCTGCGGGCTCCTCCTGGTGAAGGGCTGGGAGATGGCCTGGGACTCTTTTCAACTGGGAGAGACCGAACCGACCCCTTTTGCTCCCCTCTTGTGGCCCATCAAGATGACCATTCCCCTGGGCGCCCTGCTCATCCTCCTCCAGGGAGCGGTGAAGTCGATCCGGGATGTCCGGACGCTCCTTTCGGGAGCGGCCCCGGAAAAGGAGGAAGGCCATGAGCATTGAGCTGATCACCCTTCTTCTCTTCGGCGCGCTGGTCTTTTTTCTAGCCCTGGGACTTCCCCTGTCCTTCGTCCTCGGGGGGGTGGGAGTCGTGGGTTGCTATTTCCTCTGGGGCGCCAAGGGTCTTTTCGTGTCCGCCGCCCAGGCCTATGGGGCCATGGGAAAATTTACCCTCCTGGCCATTCCCCTCTTCGTCTTCATGGCCATGATCCTGGAGCGGGCGGGGGTGGCGGAAAACCTGTACACCATGATGCACCGCTGGATGGGGCCGGTCCGGGGCGGTCTGGCCATCGGCACGGTGATCATCTGTGCCATCTTTGCGGCCATGTCCGGAATCAGCGCCACGGCCACGGTGTCCATGGGGATCATCGCCCTCCCGGCCATGCTCAAGCGGGGGTACGATAAAATTCTGGCCGTGGGGGTCATCTCCGGCGGGGGGGCGCTGGGGATCCTCATCCCTCCCAGCGTTCCCATGATTCTCTACGCGACCCTCACCGGAGAATCCATCGGCGGTTTGTTTGCCGGGGGGATCTTCCCGGGGATTCTCCTGACCCTGATTTTCATCCTTTACATTGCCATCCGTTGTTTCTTCCAGCCCCACATGGGACCGGCCCTGCCCAGGGAAGAAAGGGCCAGCTGGCCGGAAAAGTTCGTCTCCCTAAAAGCCGTGGCCTTGCCGATTGGCATCATCATCATGGTCCTGGGGTCCATTTATTCGGGGGTCTGCACGGCCACCGAGGCGGCCGCCCTGGGGGTATTGGGGGCGTTCATATCGGCGGCCGTTTATGGAAAGCTGAGACGGGAACTCATCAAAGAGGCCTGCTACCGCACGGCGAGCCTCACGGCCATGATCGTGTGGATTCTCATCGGAGCCTACTGTTTCACCTCGGTTTACACCGGGACCGGGGCCCATGAGCTGATGGAGAAGCTCTTGCTCTCCATTCCCGGGGGGCGCTGGGCCATCATGGCCACGATTCAGGGGGTTTTCTTTATCCTGGGGTGCCTCCTGGACCCGGCGGGGATCATCATGATCTGCACGCCGGTCTTCGTTCCGGTGATCAAGTCCCTGGGCTTTGACCCCCTGTGGTTCGGGGTTCTCTTCATCATGAACATGGAGATGGGCTATCTCACTCCGCCCTTCGGGTTCAACCTCTTCTACATGAAGGCCATTGTCCCTCCCGGGGTGACCATGGGGGACATCTACCGGTCAATCATTCCCATCGTGGGCCTTCAAGCCGTGGCTTTAATCGTCGTGATGATGTTTCCGGAAATCGCCCTGTGGTTTCCGAGAAGCCTGACTCGGTGAGAGGATTAGAGGAGAGAAGTTCGGAGCTTGTAGGGGCGACCGGCCGGTCGCCCGTGCAGAGTTCGGAGCAAGAAATTTGCAGTTGCTTGTTGCTCGTTACTCGTTCCCTGTTTTTTGCGGGGGAGTGCCGGTTTTTGAACACCGGAACCAGCAACCAGCAACGAGTAACCGGTTTTTAACTCCGCATTCCGCATTCCGCATTCCGCATTTTGAAGAGTTCTTCCGCCGCCCGCACGATCCCCTCGGCATCGATTCCGTACTTGTGCCGCAGGAAGTCCTGGGGCCCGTGCTCCACGAAAACATCCGGGATCCCCAGCCGCTTGATCTGTACTCCAGTAATCCCCTTTTCTTCCAGAAGCTCCAGGACCGCGCTTCCGAAACCTCCCTGAAGGGCATTCTCCTCCACGGTGATCAAGCGCCGGCATCCGACCGCGAGGGAGCCGATCAGGTCCCCATCGAGGGGCTTGACAAAGCGGGCGTTGACCACGGTGGATTCAATCCCCTGTTTCTGGAGCCGGGAGGCGGCTTCCAGGGCGGCCTTTACCGTGGAGCCGATGGCCAGGAGAACAAGGTCACGGCCCTGCCTTAAAACCTCCGCCTTCCCGAGGGGAATTTCTTTTGCCTCTTCATCCAGAAATCCGCACCAGCCGTCTCCCCGTGGGTAACGCAGGGAAGCGGGCCGGCCGCAGGAAATTGCGCTCCTGAGCATGTGCTGGAGTTCATTTTCGTCCTTGGGGGCCATGACCACCAGGTTGGGGATGTGGCGCAGGTAGGAAAAATCGAATAGGCCCTGGTGGGTCGAACCGTCGGCGCCGACGATTCCTCCCCGGTCCAGGGCGAAGACCACAGGGAGGTTTTGGAGGCAGACGTCATGAAGGATCTGATCGTAGGCCCGCTGCATGAAGGTGGAATAGATGGCTACCACGGGAATGAATCCTTCCGCTGCGAGTCCGGCGGCGAAGGTGATGCCGTGCTGTTCGGCGATCCCCACGTCGAAGAAGCGGGCGGGGAACTCGGCGGCAAAGGAATCCAGTCCCGTCCCCTGGGGCATGGCCGCGGTGATGCCCACCAGGCAGGAGATCTCCCGGCCCAGCTTGACCATGGTCTGGCCAAAAGCCTCGGTGTAGGACAGGCATCCGTCCTTATGGTTCAAAATCTCCCCGCTTTCGGGAACGAAAGGCCCCACGCCGTGGAAAGTAACCGGGTCTTTTTCCGCGGGCGCGTATCCTTTCCCTTTGGTGGTGAGAACATGGACCAGGATGGGCCCGTTAAGCTGCTTGATGTTGCGGAAGGTCTCGATGAGTGAATCGATTTTGTGCCCGGGCAGGGGGCCGACATATTTGAACCCCAGTTCCTCAAAGAGGAGGCCGGGAAGGAAAAGGCCCTTGAAGGACTCTTCCGCGTACTTGGCCCATTTCAGGGCGGACTCCCCGATGCCGGGGATCTTTTTGAGAAAACTCTTGATCTCTTCCCGAAAATGGGTGGCGAACTGACCGGTCATCAGCCGGTTCAGGTAGGAGGAGAGGGCGCCCACATTGGGAGAAATGGAGAGCTCGTTGTCATTCAGGATGACGATGAGGTCTTTGTTCATGGCCCCGGCCTGGTTCAACCCCTCGAAGGCCTCCCCCGCGGTCATGGAGCCGTCCCCGATGACGGCGATCACTTTGTAGTCCTCGCCCCTCAGGCAGCGGGCCTGGGCCATACCCAGGGCCGCCGAGATGGAGGTGCCGGAATGGCCGGTCCCGAAGGTATCGTAGGGGCTTTCTTCCCGGCGGGGAAAACCGCAGATCCCTCCGCTCTGGCGCAGGGTGTGGAAGTTTTCCTTACGGCCGGTGATCAGCTTGTGGGCATACGTCTGGTGCCCCACGTCCCAGACGATCCGGTCCCGCGGGGTATCGAAGACATAATGGAGAGCCAGAGTCAGCTCCACAACGCCCAGGCTGGAAGCCAGATGGCCCCCCACCTTGGAGACCGTCCGGATGATCTCTTCCCGGATTTCCCGGGCCAGGTTGGGCAGATCCCCCGCCTGCATCTGGCGGAGGTCGGAGGGGTCATGGATCTGTTTGAGTAGAACTCCCATGGTTTAAAACCACATAGCGCAGAGCGCATGACACATCAAAACAAAATGTTTACCACACAGCGTGGAGAAGTCATAACCAACTGGTTTAAGCTTTACCCGGGATTTCGCTCCTTCCAGAAATCCCCCCTGCCCCCCTTTATTAAAGGGGGGTTGGGGGGGATTTCAGAGGCGATCCGGCAGAGCGCAATTTCTTGGCAAAATCCGAAACCCCGCATGGAAATCTGGGAAACCGGCGAATCAAGCTCTTCTGGAATAAGCCCAACATTTAAAAAACTGGCATGATAGAAAGCAAGG
>JAPLIW010000345.1 GCA_026388915.1 Deltaproteobacteria bacterium | reverse complement strand
AAGGGATGAAGGAACCGGCGTCCGAAATAAAAACGTAGGTACCGCATTTAGGGCAGGGAATTCTGAGCATGATAATTTTTCTGGAAGACGAGCCTCTTATCTCCGAGGCAGCTTTTTCTTTTTAGGATCATCTCCAAATTGATGATCTCGTAAAAAGTCGCAATCCCATAGAATTCGTCATTCCGGCGAAAGCCGGAATCCAGGGTTTCCCGTGAAAACGGGAATCCAGATTTTCTTTAATGGTTCCCCGCTTCCGCGGGGACAATGTCTGGACCCCGGCTTTCGCCGGGGTGACGCTCCAAGAGACTTTTTACGAGATCATCCAAATTAGTTGGTCGAATTATTTCATGAAAACCTGCCAAGGGCCCGGAAGGAAAGTTCCCGCTCCGAGCGGGACACCGCAAGCATCGGCGAGATAGGGATTTTTATACCCCCACTGCTTACCTTCCGCAAAGCGCAGCGGGGGCGGGAAAAGAAAACTTCGATGAGGGGACAGAACACCCCCGCCACAGCTAAGAAGGGATAGGCGCCTCATGATTGCAAACAATATGACTTTCCTTCCGGGACCCTGGAATCACCTGACATTTCAGATATACCAGCTCTTTGGCTCTCAACTGATTTGGAGATGATCCTCTTTTTATAATGCCATTATAATACATCCGGGTATTCCTGCAAACCTCAAATGATCTCGCCTCCGATCCCCCCCGGCGGGATTCGATTTGCAGCCCCCAACTTCTTCCTCTCGATGGAGCAAAAGGAATCGTGGAAAAAACGCTCCGCCCTTTTGCAGGGACCAAGCGGGATTTCAATCTTTTAGGCCAACAGCGCGGTCCTTGCCGGAGAAGGGAACTGATTTTTTCCCGTTTCGGAAAAAATTGGGGATAAAAGAGAAAACTGCTTCCATTTATTTTTCCGGTCCGAAACCGGCGAAATTTCATAACCATCAGGAATCATTGGTTGATCACCGGATGCCCGGGTCATGGAACAAGTCTTGCTAAGAAAATGGTATGTCGGTTGGGAAGGAAGAATGGGAGATGACTCTTTTAAACAAAATATTCCTCCTCGCCCTTTTTGGTTTATGGCTGGTCGCGATCTTTTATATCGGTAGCCTCGACTGGGCTGGCCGGGGGTGCGGTGAAAAAAAATCTCCCCTGACGACGGTTTCACCTTCCAACCCCGCGACCCGGGAAATTGTCAGCGGCAGGTAGTCGCGGTGGAAATGAACAAGACCACCCATCCGAGGTTTTGGATTTGCTATTCGGAAAAGACTCCTGGAGGATAACTATGGATCGGAACTCTTGGCCGGGACTATCGGGGGTTTGGCGTTTCCTTCTGAATTGTTGGAGCGAGGGGGGTATTCTTGCGGATCGAAAGGAGTCCGGGATGAAGAGAAGCAAGACCGTGGAAGAATCGGTGCAGGCAATGAAATTGACGACGGAAGAAAAGAAAGTTCACGCCAGGCTGATTCAGGAGTGCCGGGAACGGGAGAGAAAGCTTGCCCAGTGCCAGCAGGAAAGCGAAGAAGGAATTCAGGTCCTTCTGGCCCATCTGAACCACCTGGCCAACGCGATCGAGATCATCGATCAGCACCTGCAGGAGGCCAATGACCATCTGGCGGAAGTGATCCTTCGCCACATGCCGGATTCAAGAATCCCCCACGCATAGTTCTTCCGCTCCGAGCGGCCCAGGAATGCGGGGGAAGGGGGGATGGAGATCCCCTTCCGGGCAATTTCCCCTTCGGCCTATGGGGGGCATCCTTATTTTTTTGCGCGGCTTTGTCCCCCGGCACTAAATCAATCCCCTCCTCTATTACCCTCCTTTATCTTCTTTGGCTCATCTCCAAATTCGTTGATCAGATTTTTCCTGAAAGCCTGCCAAGGGATTGGAAGGAAGGCATATTGCCCAGCAAGCAACACAGTCCCTTGTATTT
>JAPLIW010000800.1 GCA_026388915.1 Deltaproteobacteria bacterium | reverse complement strand
CTTTGGAAGAGAAGAACAGGCTGAAAGCCTTTTCCCGGGTTTCCTGATCCATTCCGATTCCGTCGTCCGATACTTCAAACTCGATGGAGTCCGGGTATCCCCTGACCCCCAGTCGAATCTGATGGCTGTCCTTCTTTTTGTCCACCCGGCAGGCGTCGAGGGCATTCTCCACCAGGTTGACCAGCAGGGAGCGGACGGCTTTCGGGTCGGCCGACAGGTCGCCGGCCATCGGGTCGATATCGGTTAGAACCTCGATGCCGACCTCCTTGGCTTTTCCCCGGACAACCCCGTAAACCTCCTCTACCACGGATTGAGCCGGAAACCACTGCAGCGCCGGCTCCCGGTCTTTGGCGTAATAGAGCAGGTCCAACACCATGGTCCGGATCCGGGCGATGTTCCGTTCCACCATCTCCCAGCCCTGTTTGAGCCGTGCCGGGTTGTTCTTTTCCATGCCCGAGTTGACCAGGTAGATGCCGCCGTCCAGGCTGGTGAGCAGCCCCTTGATGCCGTGGGAGATGGAGCTGATGACCAGGCCGAGAGAAGTAAGCTGAGATTGCAGCTGGCGGATCGGGGATATATCGGTGCTCATCTCGATCACGCTTTTGATCTGTCCCTCGGCGCTGCGGATGGGGGCCGTCGAGACCAGGACGTTCATCTGCTCCCCGCCCCGGGCGGTCACCACTTCTTCGCTCTGATGAACCTGTCCATCCTGAAAAGTTTCTTTTACTACGCAGGGAACGCACTCCTCCGATCGGTGCATGTAGACCTGGTAGCATTGGCTTCCCACCATTTCTCCGAAATCCTCCCGGAACTTCCGGTTGGCTTCGACGATCCGAAGGTCCCGGTCCTGGATGGTAATGTAACAGGGAACTTCCTCGAAGAGATGGCGGTAACGCTCCCGGCTTTCCCGCAGTTGATTCTGGAGGAGTTTGATCTCGGTGATGTCCGTGGCCATCTTCAGGACCGCGGTGATCTCTCCGGCTTCGTTTCGAATGGCGGTCGTATAGACGATCAGGGCCACCTCCTGGCCGTTTACTTTCTTGAACTGCTCTTCGATTCCGTGCCGGAGGCCGTCCTGAAACGTCCTCGCGGCAGGACAATTCTGGCAAGGCTCCTTCCGGTGGCGGTTGATCTCGTAGCAGTAGCGCCCTTCAAAATCGCCGAAGTCCTTCCGAAACCGCTGGTTGGCCTGTATGACCCGCAGGTCCCGGTCTAGGATGGTAAGGTAAGCGGGCATGACTTCGAAGAACTGTTTATAATTGACATCCATAATGATTTCTCGGGCGGGTTTGAAACCCGCCCCTGCTTATTTCTTGCTGGTTCCCCGGACGAATGGTTTTTTCAGTGTGCTTTCTTCCCGTCGTGGGGAGTCTCCAGAATCTTCCTCACGTTCATCAACAGGCTCTCTTCGTTAATCGGCTTGTCCAGGTAGCCTTCCGGGGGCGGAACCGGCCGGTCATAGATCAGGCGGCGAAGTTCCGGTTTCCCGGTAATGATGCAGACCTTGATTAAGGAGAGTTCCGGGTTTTTCCTCAGTTCCTCGAAGACGAACCCCCCGTTTTTCCCCGGCATGGATAGATCCAGGGTGATCAGGTCGGGCTTTTCCTTCAACGCCAGTTCCAGGGCCTGCTCCGCGTCGGAAGCCTGGACGGCGACAGCTCCTTGATCCTCCAGGACGGTGGAGATGAAGGTCAGGATATCCGGCTCGTCGTCCACGACCAGGATTTTGTATCCCTTCAGGGGCAGGAGCTCGACGGGTTTGACGAACTCCGGGACGGCGATGATCTTCTCTTCGATCACCAGGGCGTTGGACACCAGGTTGACCAGCTGGGCGACTTTCATCCCCAGCTTGTAATGCCGGATCACGTCGGTCAGGGCATCCACGCAGTTGTGGCAGGTGGTGACCACGATTTTGGCCCCGGTGGCCTTCAGCTGGTCCGCCTTGACCTTGGCCGCCTTCAGCCGGAGGGGCGTGTATTCGGACATGGACATGGCCCCTCCCCCGCCCGAACAGCAGTAGTTCTCCGCCCGGTTCGGGTACATCTCCTGAAACTCGGTCACCACCAGGTTCAGGAGTTCCCGGGGCTCCTCGATAAATCCGCAGCTCCGGGCGCTGTTACACGAATCATGGAAGGTGACGGGAAGGTTATTCTTGGTCTTATCGACCTTGATTCTTCCTTCCTTAATGTACCGGAGCATGGTCAGGACCGTACTCTCCATCTCGAAGGGAACTTCCATCCCCGCCCAGTTGGGGCCTTCGCAGCGGGTGGCCCGGTAGCCGTGACCGCACTCCGATAATACCAGTCTCTTGCCGCGCGCTTCAATGACCTTCTCGAAGAGCCGCCGCACCACGGCCGCCCCAAGCTCATCGTCTCCGGAGAAGAGGCCGAAGTTGGTCATGTCCCATCCGTCGCTGAGCATGGTCCAGTTTTCCCCGGCCAGGTAGAAGATCCGCGCCGCATCCGAGATGGTACGGGGGTCGTACTTGATCTCCCGGGGGTTGATGGCGTAAACGACATCGGCGTCTTTCTTGTCGATGGAAATCCGGGCGGCCGGGTCCTTGAACTCGTTTTCCAGTTCGTCGGACAGCCACTCCAGAGTCTCCAGGTAGTCCTGC
The DNA here is from genome assembly GCA_026388915.1 of Deltaproteobacteria bacterium. GTDB lineage: Bacteria > Desulfobacterota > SM23-61 > SM23-61 > SM23-61 > SM23-61. The sequence continues at coordinate 3,974 of JAPLIW010000800.1, read as the reverse complement.
GGGAGGACCCCCATCTGGTTTCCGATCTCCCACTGGTCCTTGCTGACCACGGACACGCCCTCGGGCATGACCCCCACGGCGGTCAAGAGGCCACGGGCCATGCGGTTCAGGGTAGCGAAATCCACCCCCATGGGGCAGTTGATGGAGCACCTCCGGCAATTGGTGCACTTGCCAAAGACGATGTCCTTCAACTTCTCCAGCTCTTCATCCGTGCAGACGTCCTGGGCCTTGACCCACCATGGGAAAATCTTGCCGGTCCAGTCGAAATGGCGTTTGAAGATCTTCCGGATCTGGTCCGCCTTGTAGGCCGGGGCGAAGGTGGGATCGTCCGGGTTGGCCAGGACATAATGACACGATTGGGTGCACATCCCGCAGTGGACACAGCCCACCAATGAGCCCACCATCTGCCGGTTGATTTTCTTCCCCATCCGCTCAATGACTTTTTTCACTTTATGGGATCGGGTTTTTTCCTTTTCGGGCATTTCCTCGTCCTCGCATAGGAAATTATCAAATTTTCTGTATTCGCCGGGGATGAAAAAAAGAATTGAACCGCTGAGCACGCAGAGACCGCAGAGCTTTTTCTTCCTAAAGGCTATAAACACAAATCATTTTATGAATATTTCATCACCTCTGCGTCCTCCCGGCTCTATGCGCTTTTTGGATATTTTCTCTTTTCAAGGAATAAAAATCTTACTTTCTTTGTATCCACCGCAAATGAAGATAAAAAAATCACTGAGGAGGAAGCAGAGAGCGCAGGGATCATTCCCGGGAGGCCCCTTGGCAGTTTTGTCCTTCAGGGAAGGATTGGAACTGGAGCCGCTTTTCCCTTGCATCCTGGGCCTTGAGTCTTTGGCCATTTTTACCTCTGCGTGCTCTGCGACCTCTGCGGTTAAGTTTTTTATCGCGATTCATCCGTTTCTCCGGCTATATTTTCGTCGGCTTCGGTTCGGGGCCCCGCTTGATCGGGTAAACCCCGCGGTAGCCCATGGTCTTGCCGAAATAGTATCGGGTGAAGGGATAGTAGAGATAGTGGGAAATCTTGCTGAAGGGAACGTACATCAGGAAGAAGGCGGTCATGATGAAATAGACCATCAGGGCCCCTTCTCCTTGTTCCGGACGGTTGGGGGCCGCCCAGATGGAAACGAAAAACCACACGGTAAGCAGGATCAAGGAAAAAAAGTCGTCGGGGGAACTGATCTGGCGAATGAAGGGGTTGCTCAGGCGGCGGTACAGGCGGTAGCAGCCGATCAGGCAGCCCAGAGCAAACAGGGCCTGGAGCCCCCGCACGACGGCCATGGGCTTCATCAGGGACGGAGCGTAGGGAATGATAAAGGACATGATGATATTGGCGGCCACGGCGAGATGAAAAATCACGAACTGGGCGTAGAAAAAGAATTCCTGCCGGCTGCTCTCCATGGACCAGGGCATGGCGATGTTCGCCCAGGAATAGATGATCCCCTTGAAGGACGAGGTATGCGGCGATCCGCTGGGCGCCTGCCTCTCCCGCCCGGCGGGGAAACGCAGAAGCCAGCGGATACGGAAAAAATAGACAACGGCCATGAATCCCAAGGCCATAAGCTGAAGTTCATCAGAAACGAAACGTAAGGTTTCGCTCATTCCTTCCTCCTCGTATGCTTTCCGCCCCTCGTATTGCTTCTCCGGCGGAACGGACCTTTCCATCTTTCTTGCGCAAAAAGCCCGGCAGGATCAACACCCGGGGTCCGCGAGCCTATCGAATTCTTTGCAGATGTTCCAAGAATTTTTTATATTCATGAGAATCCCGCAGGCAGAAGACCACTTCCCGAATGCCCGCCGAGGCCTCCAGGTGTCTTTTCACCGCTTCCAGCGTCTCTCGGGCACATACCTCCAGGGGGACTCCATAGAAGCCCGCTCCCATGGCCGGGAAAGCCAGGCTTTGAATCCGGCTCTCTTCCGCCTTCCGCAGGACATTGCCCATCGTCCTTCGGAGTTTTTCTTCCAGGTCTTCTTCCTGGAACCGGGGGCCCACGGCATGAAGGATGTATTTGGCTTTCAGATCCCCCGCCGAGGTGATCACCACGTCGGTGGTATTGGCCTTGCCGAATTTCTTCAGCTCCTCCTGGATTTTGGGTCCTCCCTTGGCGGTGATGACCCCGCCGAACCCGGAACCTAAAACCAAGTCAGGGCGGGCATAATAAACAATCCCTTCCACGGGGAGTTCGGTAATGTCCCCCACTGCGAGCTGGATGACCCCTTGTTTCACCCTCAATTCATCGGACATTCATGAACCTCCTGAACTTCACCGCCGAACCCCGTCTGCAGACAAAATCCGAATCTCCTTTTCCCACCCCTTCGCCCGATCTTCCCCTTTGGTTTTGGATGGAATGGATAGGATTCGGATAGCAAAGCATAGGATAGCCAAACCGAATTTTCAAGCGAAGAGATTTATCTCTTCAACCTTTAGGCTTCATCAAACTTAATCATGGGCTTTTTCATGTTGGCCATGGCGTTGACGATCAGCTCCACCAGCCCTCCATAGTGGATGTGACTTCTCTCCCGGGCCTGATAGAAATCCAGAATATCCCGGATGGACCCCTTGCAATTGGAGCAGGGGGCACAGACGTATTTGGGAACGTTCAAGGGCTCATCCTTGAAAGCCCCCAGGATTTGGAGGAACTTTTTGCGGCTGCTCACCAGGGTCCGCCACTCGGCGAAATTGTAACCGGACATGATGGCGAACCCGGAACCGCCTCCGCAGCAGTAATTGTCCACGCCATGGGGGGTCATTTCCCGGAATTTCGGCGCGATCCTGCGCAGGATGCGCCGCTGGGGCTCCACGATGCCCATGGCCCGGACCACGTTGCAGGGATCGTGGAGGGTTACGGGGAAATCGTTCCGGGAAGGATCGAATTTGAGTTTTCCGCTCCCCACGACTTCACCCAGAAGAACGAGGGCGGATTCCCGGGGAATGTTCAAGTCTCCGGTGAGCACCCGGTCGGCGATGACCGTCAAGGCCTTGTGGGCATGCCCGCATTCGCCGATGATGATTTTTTTTACTTTCAGCTTCCTGGCAATTTCCGCATGTTTCACCGCCACCCGGGCCATTTGCACGTCGTCGTACCAGAGACCATAATTCACCACATCGTACCCCAGCTCTTCGGAAGAAAGGGTCCAGGAAATTCCCGCCGCCTGGAAGACGATGGCGAAGGCGCCCACATTCTCCGGCCAGGCCAAGACTTCCCCCGCGTTGTGAAGGAGGAGAACCTCGGCCCCCTCCTTGTCCCAGGGGATTTCCACTTTGTACCCGGTGATCTCCTCCATCTCCTCCTTGATAAAATCCACGCTGTCCTTGACCGCCATCGGGTTCATCCCCGTGGTGGAGCCCACCCTCAGGTGCTGGAGGGTCCCCTTGTCGTGGATCTCCTTGGGGGCGATTCCCAGTTCCTGCGAGAAGAGCTTGCGGATTTCATGGGTGATGAGGGCGTTGTCCACCCCGATGGGGCACACGCTTGCGCAGCGGCGGCACAGGGTGCAGCGGTAGGCCAGCTCAGCCAGCCGGGCGATGGTGGTCCAGTTCAGGTCGATATCGCCGGCCAGCTTGGCCGATATCCTTCCGAAGGGCTTGATGTACTTTCGGTAGATGCGGCGCAGGACTTCCGACCGAAAATTGGGCCGGTAGATCTCCTGTCGCCCGCTCATCTCAAAAACCGGGCAGGCGTCGGAGCAGGTCTGGCACTTCGCGCAGTGATCCATGGAGAGGAGAAGAGGCTGGAGGAACGTCCAGTTGTTCTCTTTTTCGAAGAGCTTCCGCAGGCCCGAGAGGAACGCTTTCAAATACTTCTCTTCCTCTTCCCGGGTCTTCGGCTTGGGAATGCCGATGGCGACGGTGTCGTCGAGGGAAGCCTCCACATTGGCGATCTTCTCCTCCTTTAGCTCAGTCAGGGTCTTGGTATTGAAATCCTCGTAGGGAGGAGGAAGAGGAGGAAGATCCTCGG
>JAPLIW010000646.1 GCA_026388915.1 Deltaproteobacteria bacterium | reverse complement strand
AATAAAAAAATCCCGTCTCTGGTTCAGAAACGGGATTTAGGGAAGCCGATTCAATCGCCTCCTCCGGTATCGGTGGACTATTTGAACTGGAAAGGACTGTCAAATTCAGTTGCCGTTGAAGTCCTTTCTACGTTAGGTCTGGGGTGAATCTAGCATAATGCGCCCGGAAGGAGCAAGGATATTGTGACCTCTCTGCAAGGATCGGAGAGGTCCGCCTTCCTCCTCCTCGTCGCTCCGCCGGATCATCGAAACGAGTTTATTCCTCCCGACGGAAAGCCTTCACAAAGGGGTTGTTGAAGGGCCCGGGCGTTCTTTTTTCCCGGGGGTCAGGGGATTTCCCTTCCGGTTTTGGCTCTCTCTCTGCTTTCCCCGGCTCCTTCTTCATCGAAAGGGCGATTCTTTTCCTTTCCAGGTCGACGGATAGGACCGTGACTTTAATCTTCTGTTGGACTTTGACCACCTGGTGGGGGTCTTTCACGAAACGGTCGGAAAGCTGGCTGATGTGGACCAGCCCGTCCTGGTGGACGCCGAGGTCCACGAAGGCGCCGAAGGCGGTCACGTTGGTGACGATTCCGTCCAGCTTCATGCCCGGCTGGAGGTCCTCGATCTTCTCGATCCCCTCGGCAAAGCGGAATTCTTCGAACTCCTGCCGCGGGTCCCGCCCCGGTTTGGCCAGCTCCTTCAGGATGTCATTCAGGGTCGGCAGGCCCGTCTTCTCGGTTACGTATTTGGAAAGGTCGATTTTTCCGCGGAATGTCTCTTCGCGCATCAGGTCTTCCACGGCGCAGCCCAGGTCCGCGGCCATGGCTTTAACCACGGGGTAACTTTCCGGGTGGACGGCGCTGGCGTCCAGCCGGTTCTTCCCTCCCCGGATGCGCAGGAAACCGGCGGCCTGCTCGAAGGCCTTCGGGCCGAGGCGGGGAACCTTCTTCAGCTCCTCCCGGGAAGAGAAGGGGCCATTTTCGTTGCGGTAGGCGAGGAGGTTGGAGGCCAGCTGTAGGCCCAGGCCGGAGACGTAGGTGAGGAGCTGGGCGCTGGCCGTGTTCACCTCCACCCCCACGGCGTTGACGCAGCTCATGGCCACATCGTCCAGGCTGCGCTTGAGAGAGGGTTGATCCACGTCGTGCTGGTATTGCCCGACACCGATCGATTTGGGGTCGATCTTCACCAGCTCGGCCAGCGGGTCCATGAGCCGTCTTCCGATGGAAACGGCGCCGCGCACGGTCACGTCGTGATCCGGGAACTCATCCCGGGCGGCCTGGGAAGCGGAATAGACCGACGCGCCGCTCTCGTTGACCATCACCACCGGGATTCCGTCGGGAAGGGTCAGGCTGCGGAGGAAAGCTTCGGTCTCCCTCCCCCCGGTGCCGTTGCCCACGGCGATGGCCTCGATTTTAAATTCCTCGCAGAGCTCGACAACCCTTCGGGCAGATTCCTCTTTTCCTCTCTCGCTGAGCAGGGGAAAGATCGTTTCGTTGTGCAGGAGTCGATGGCCAGGATATTTTTCTGGCCGAGGGGCGAAGCCATCAAAAGCTGTCGGAGATTATCAGCAAAGACCCGGATGGCTTCCTCGTCGGCCCGCTTTTTTGTGGTCAGGCGAGTCTCGGTCTCCATGGAAGGGGAGAGGAGGCGCGTGCAACTGTCCTGCACGGCCAGCCGGACCTGCCCGGAGCAGGCATTCTCCCCTTTGACGAAGAGGCGCTCGAGGATGGCCAGCACTTCTGGTTCCGGGGGCAAAATGGTGAGATTCAGAAACCCTTCCTTCTCCCCGCGCCGCATGGCTAAGATCCGGTGGGAAGGAGCCTGGGGGACCGGTTCCTCCCAGGCAAAATAATCCCGGTACTTGCTTCCCTCCGCTTCTTTGCCGGTGATGACCTTCGAACGAAAGACCCCCCGGGAGGCGAAAAGGTCCCGCAGCGCAGCCCGGGCCGCCTGATCTTCGCTGACCCACTCGGCAATGATGTCCCGGGCTCCGGCCAGAGCCTCCTCCGCCGAGGAGATGGATTTTTCGGGGTCGATAAAGGGAACCGCCTCGGTCAGGGGGTCCTTCTCCTCCTGGGCGAAAAGGATATGAGCCAGGGGTTCCAGGCCCCTCTCCCTGGCCACCGTGGCCCGGGTGCGGCGCTTCGGCCGGAAGGGGAGATAGACGTCCTCCAGGACGGAGAGGGTCTCGGCAGCGAGGATCTTTTCCTGGAGTTCTTCGGTGAGAAGCTCCCGCTCCTGGAGGGATTTGAGAATGGCCTCCCGCCGCTTGTCCATCTCGGCCAGCTGCTCCAGCCGGTCGCGGATGGCGGTGATCTGCACTTCATCCAGAGAACCGGTGACTTCTTTCCGGTAACGGGCGATGAAGGGAACCGTACCCCCTTCGGCAATCAGCTCCGCGGCGGCCTGAACCTGCCGGGACGCCAGCCCCAGCTCGGCGGCGATCTTCAGTACGTGTCTTTCTTCCATTCTTTCTTTCGCTTTCCTTGGGAAGTTTTCCGGGGGAGAGTCTTTTCCTCTCCCGCCCGGAAGAAATTTTCTACCAATTTTTTCGGATTTAGGCAATGGATTTTATCGGCTTGCTCCCCTTCATTTTTGGAAACTGTTTATCCGCAGATTACCCATCGCGGCGGAGCCGCGACCAAAAGTACCTAGAGTGCCTAAAGTGAGCTAGAGTGCCTAAAGTTAAAAAAAGGCTTTATCGGACAAAATGAAAGGGGCCAATCCTGGTTTCCTTTGACATTCTCCACCCGCGGGTGTTACAAAAGTAAGAACCCATTTCCATCGGACATTTAAGGGGCCCGTCCTTAAAGGAATAAATAAGCCATTCAACATGGATCAGCGAGAATCCCCGACCTTTCCCTGGATGCCGATCGTTCTCCTGACCGGGGTTTTCTACCTCAACTTTACGTCCCGGATCCTACTGGCGCCCCTGCTGCCGGTCATTGAACAGGATCTGGGACTGGGTCATGGCGAGGCAGGCTCCTTGTTCCTCCATATCGCCTGCGGGTACGGAGCAGGATTGGCGGCTTCCGGGTTTGTCTCCTCCCGGCTCACCCATCGATTGACCATCCTAATGTCGATTCTAATGGCAGGCGGAGCCTTTGTGGTTATCTCCCAGCTGGACTCCCTCGGCGCGATGCGGATCGGACTGGTGGTCATCGGCCTGTTTGCCGCGCTATACATTCCCTCGGGAATCGCCACGATCACCGAGCTGGCCCGCCAGGAACACTGGGGAAGGGCTTTGGCCATCCATGAGCTGGGCCCCAACCTGGGGTTCATCACCGTTCCCTGGCTGGCGGAAGGCCTGCTGCAGTTCTACACCTGGCGGGGGACCCTGGCCGTCCTGGGGGCGGCTTTGATCTTCATGGGGGTTCTTTACCTATTTGCGGGAAAAGGAGGAAGGCAGAGAGGGACCCCCCCCAATGGGCGGTCGATCCGGCACATTCTTTTAAGCCCCGCCTATTGGGTCATGGCCTCCTTCTTCGTGGTATCCATCGGCTCGACCGTGGGACTCTACACCATGATCCCCCTCTTCCTGGTGAACGAGATGGGAATGGAGAGGACGCTGGCGAACACCCTCATCGGATTTTCCCGGATCTTTGGGATCGTCGTCCTTTTCTTGTCGGGATTCATCACCGACCGGTTTGGACCCAAAAGGGCGATGGCTATTTTCCTCCTGACCACCGGCATCCTGACGGTCCTTTTCGGGGCCTTCCGAAACCCGGTGGGGACGCCCGTGCTGATGTTCCTCCAGGCGGCGTCGGGTGCGTGTCTGTTCCCCGTGGGGTTTACGATCATCTCCCTGGTCTTTCCCGCCCCCATGAGGGGGGTCGCGGTCTCTCTGGTGATGGTGATCGGATTTTTGTTGGGAGGGGGGGTGGTGCCCGCGGCTCTGGGGCACTGGGCGGAGGCCTTTTCCTTCTCCTCCGGCTTCGCCCTGTTGGGGGTTTCTTTTCTGGCCATGCTGCCCTTTTGTCTCCGCGTCGGAAATCGACTGGAGGTGTAGCCAGCTCTTGCGCCCTGGTATTTTGAGCAGCCGTTTCAAAAGAACAGTGAACCGCAGAGAGCGCAGAGGACGCAGAAAATTAGAAAGAAAGGAATCACCCCCTCCCTCCCCTCCCCCCTCGAGGGGGAGGGTTAGGGTGGGGGGGATGGTTTTTGGCTTAATAAAACTTTCAGAAATTCACCGGGTAGTAAAGAGACTCCTATAATTTCTGAGCAATGAAGAAGAGCCGAATCGTCATCACCTGTGCCAAGAGCGTCCCTCCCTTTTTGAAGGAGGAAGTCCTGTCCCTGGGGCTTCCGGTCCTTGCGGAAACCGTTGCCGGAGTGGAGACCGAGGGGACGATGGAGGACGCCATGAGGCTGAATCTTTTCCTGCGGACGGGCCAGCGGGTCCTTCTTCTGCTGCGGGAAATGGAGGCCCGCAACGCGGATGAGCTTTACCGCGGCATTTCGCGGATTGCCTGGGAGGATTATGTATCTCCGGAAGAGGTTCTCTGCGTGACTTCCGCCGTGGATAACCCCACCATCCGGGATTCCCGGTTCGCCAACCTGAAATGCAAGGACGCGATCGTGGACCGCATCATGAGAAAGGTCGGCCGGCGTCCCGACTCGGGCCCTGAACGAACCGGCGCGGTTGTCGATCTTTACTGGAAGGGGGATCTTTGCCTGGTTTACCTGGACACTTCGGGGGAACCCCTCTACCGGCGCGGCTACCGGAAGATTCCCCTCCACGCCCCCATGCAGGAGACCCTGGCCGCGGCGGTGATTCAGGCCACCGGGTGGAAGGGAAGGGGGAACTTCGTCAACCCCATGTGCGGCAGCGGCACCCTGGCCGTTGAGGCGGCCCTGGTGGCCCTGGACATGGCTCCGGGGCTGCTCAGGAAGAATTTCGGCTTCATGCACCTGAAAGGATTCAACCGGCCCTCCTGGAATAAGATGCGGCAAGAGGCCAAAGCCCGGGTTAAAAAATCATTCCGCGGGAAATTGGTGGCCACCGATATCGATCCCCAGGCCATCCGGGCGGCAAAGCAAAACGCAGCCGCCGCCGGGGTGGACCGCCTGATCGAGTTCTCCGTTGGGGATTACTCCGAAACTCCCCTGCCGGAAGGCGGCGGGGTGGTCATTCTCAACCCGGAGTACGGAGAGAGAATGGGGAAGATCGAAGAATTGAAGGAGGTCTACCGGGGGATCGCGGATTTTTTCAAAAAGAAATGCCAGGGATACACGGGCTATATCTTCACCGGCAACCTCGACCTGGCGAAGAAGGTGGGATTGAAAGCCCGAAGAAGGATCCCTTTCTTCAGCAGCAACATCGAATGCCGCCTCCTGGAGTATGATCTGTATGAAGGAAGCCGGAGGATTCCTGAGGCCGAAAACTGAAGCGGAGGGATTCACAAAGGGGATTGCAATTTTGGAATTTTAAAAAATAAGGGATCAGAGCGGAATCGGGGAAATTGCTTATTTCCCGCACGGATCCCTTTTCCCGGCTATGGACTGATCAGCATTGCCCGATAGAATATCGGGACAGCGCGATTATCTCTTTTTAGCGGCCTTGGCTCTTTCGCCTCCGCTTTTCCGTTTGAGGTCCGCCCGGTGGGCTCGTTCGTAGGTCTGGATGTCCTTGAACCGCCCCTTGGCATCGCGCACCGCGTAGAGTTTCTTACCTGCTACGCTCCGGTGAGTTGTTCGACGAACTTTTCCCGCCATACGAAGTCTCCTTTCCTGGATTTATTTACTTCCGAAGACGTTCTTCAAGCCTCATCAGCACCGGGTGGTTACCGCTTACCCCTCCCGCCGCCCTCCTTCTTTAATAATGTAGACGAAATCGTTCGCCTTCGCAAGAAATATTCGTAAAAACCATATCTTTTATCTGAGGGGATTTTTCAGGCCTGGGAAGATCCAATGCCTGTTTCCCTTCCTCCCCAGCTCAAGGAGAACCCCGCAGGGAACCGATTCCCAACCAGAACCCCTTTTCTTAATTCCAATCCTTCAGGATAAACCCTATGCCGATCCGGTTCACCCGGTAGTTGTAGTCCAAAAGGCTCTCGCCAAACCCGTTGTAGTACTGAATATAGCCGCCCACCCGTTCAAGGAGGGGAAAGCTCCATTCCAACTGCACGGCGCCGCGGTTGGTATGGAAGTCAAGGTTGTTGCGGAGCATGATCCCGAACCGGTTCTCCTTCCAGAAATAGTAGCCCCAGATCTCCCCGTATCCGAGGTATTTTTCCATTTTTGGGTTATCGTCGTCTGCGGCGGATTCGGGGATGCGGTACCATCCTTTTAAGAGAAGAGAAAACGCGTCTCTTTCGAAACCGGCGCTGGCCACGAAGCGGTTCCAGCTTCTGGACAGAGGTTCGGACTGGCCGTTGGACTGGTGATTGAAGCCCAAATTGATGAACCGGCCCCGCAATCCCAGGATGCGGTAATCGGTCCGAAGGTTGAGAAGAAGTTCGGGCTCATAATTCGTTTCCCGGAAGGGGGACGAGTCTTCGAAATTGTAAAATTGCCAGAAGGATCGCTGAGTGTAACCAACCCATAGGTCGGCCTTCTGGGAAAAAATGTCTTCCCAGAGCTTGATCTTCAGGCTCAACTGAAAAAGGACTTCTTCATGCTTGAGATCCTTCCCGGGGTCGGCCGCCCGAACGGCGTCGTAATTGGGCGACGAGTTGTAGGTGTAGGGAAGGATGTAGTTGGATCGGTGGGGGGAAATGGAATATTTCCCGCGGCGGGTCTCCGGTTCCAGTTCCCAGAGCCGGGAGAAGTAGGAGAATTTCTTGGTTTCCTCCGGCTGGGGCCTTTTCACCGATTCTTCCGCCGGCGCGGCCTCCTTCGATTTGCGGCCGGCCAGGTTGTCGTAGCACTTCAGCCGCTCCCCGGCATCCTCGATTTTGGCGCACTCGGCCAGTTCCCGGGAGGTGTCCGAGAGTCCCTCCGCAGGGACTGCGGCCAGAAAAAGAAAAACAGACAGGATGCCAATCCAGGGATTTCTTACCGTCAAAAAAAATCGCCAGAGCACGCCGGGTGTTTTCATCGGGTCCTTTCCCCCCGTATTGGGTATCATCCCCTAAGAATTTGTTGGGAGGGCCTCCAGTGCCATCTCCGCGGGGGGACCCCGGAAGTCAATCCTCCATAAACTTTCCACCTTTAACCCGCTTCTCGACCAGATTTCGATGGGCATCGAACTTCAGCTCGACCTCGATGGGGACATAGCAGCCTTCCTTCCCGATCAGGACCTTGCGGGAATAGTAGGCGGTCTCACCTTCATCTTCACCGTACTCGGCGCTC
>JAPLIW010000576.1 GCA_026388915.1 Deltaproteobacteria bacterium | reverse complement strand
AAAAGTCGCAATTCCATAGAATTCGTCATTCCGGCGAACCCCGGATCGGGTCCGGGGCAGGCGCCGGAATCCAGTTATTTCAAGATGTTCTGGACCCCGGCTTTCGCCGGGGTGACGCTCCAAGTGACTTTTTACGAGATCATCAATCTTCGGAAGATTGAATTTTCTTGACATGAAAATGGAAAGCTTCTATTTTGGGCCTGAATCTTTCTATTGCTGGCCAACGTTCCCCCTTATTTTTTTATACGAATCGGTTTTGGAAATTGCTCATGTTCGTAGTAGGGGCGATTCATGAATCGCCCCTACGAGCAAGGCCATTACCTAGAACCTTCTGGAAAGAACACTCAGTTGCCCGGAAAAAATGCAAGCCAACCCGGTGGGAGGACCCGATGAAAAATGGGATAGCGAGAATGCCGGAATTTGAAGATCTCTTTCTGCCGGGCCTGGGTCTTAACCCTAAGGAAGCCTTCGGACATGCGGAAGGCGAACAAAAGAGAGGGGGATAAGGTCATGAAGAAGAGGGTAATGTTCGTTTGCCTGATGGCAGCGGCACTGGTTCTGCCGGCCCTGGCCGGGGCTCAGGCGGTGAAAGGGAAGGCGGTGGAAATTCGTATCACCGGCCACATGCCCGTGGGCCAGCTCTGCACTGTTGCCTGTGAGAGGTTCATCAAAGACGCCGAAACCCGGAGCCAGGGAGCTTTAAAGTTCATCCATTACCCGGCGGGACAACTGGCCATGGACGTGAAAGCCTTCGAGATGTGCAAGCGGGGCGGCATCGAGATGGCTCAATTCTTCGTCAACCGGGCGGTGGGACTCGTTCCCGAGACCGATCTTACCGTTCCCTATTTTGACGACCCGGACTGGTTCGCCCGCCGGATGTACGACCCTTCCAGCGGCGGGGGACTCTTCTACAAATACATAAGGGGCAAATTTGCCCAGCAGGGGCTGCAGGTCATGACCGGGTTCATGCACAGCCCCGAGCATTCCACCATGACCAGCAAGCCCATATCCAAGATGGCCGATTACCGGGGGCTCAAGCTGAGGAGTTCGGGGCGATCTCTTTCGGTGGCCATGGAGAGCTGGGGCGCCAAATCGGTGGTCATGAGTTCGGCGGATGTTTACATGGCCCTCCAGCGAGGGACCATCGATGGAGCCAACAGCGGCCTCACCACCTTCCGTTCCCGCAAGTGGTTCGAGGTCATCAACCATGTTCAGCTGCTGTGGGAGCTGGTGGCCTCCCTGGACATGATCGCCAACCTGAAATGGTGGAACAGCCTTTCCCCGGAACTGCAGAAGATCATCGAGGAATCCCTCCGATCTTCGGCCATCTGGAGCTGGGATGAAGCCATGAAAGAGGTTGACGGCGATATCAAGTTTTTGACCGAGAAAGGGTTAAAGATCGTGGACCTCAAGAAGGCCGCGCCCGAGGAATGGGAGAAGATGCGGCTGGCCAATCTGGCCGCTCAGGAAAAGCTCGTCGGGCCCACCGTGGGCCCGGAGATGTGGAAAGAACATGTGCGCATGCTGAACGACACCAAAGGGGCCGCGAAAACCTGGCGGCAGGTGCTGCAAACCATGAAATGGTAGTGGATGAAAAGGGGGGCTGAGGCGTCAGCCCCCTCCGCGGCACGGACGTCCGAACGCGCTGGGAGGGTCCATGGATGCAGGAAAGAAAGCGGCGAAGTTTCTGGGGGAGGTCATAGACCGGGCGACGGTGGGGAGCAGCATTCTGGCCGGGCTTTTTCTCCTGGTGATTGCTTTCTTGACCACCTACGAAGTCATCGTCCGCTACGCCTTCAACTCTCCGACCCACTGGACGCTGGATCTTTCCATCTACCTCCTTATCTGGTTTGCCTACTTGTCCATCGCTTCTCTCCAGAAACACCGCCGCCATGTGCGGGTGGACCTGCTGATCACCCATTTTTCCCCCCGCACCCGGGAGATCTGGGAGATCGCCACGACGGCCATCTTTCTATTTTTCACCGGGTGGATGCTGTACTACGTCGCCGAGTATGCCTATTCCTCCTATCGCAGCCAGGAATACGGCTGGGCCATGTGGCGGGTCCTGCTCTGGCCGGTGAAGGCGGCCCTTCCCGTCGGGACC
>JAPLIW010000374.1 GCA_026388915.1 Deltaproteobacteria bacterium | reverse complement strand
GGATGATCCTTTCGATGACTCCGGAACTCGAAGCGCCGGGAACCAACGGGATCCGGACCACCCGGCCGCCGGCTTTTTCCACCACATCCCGGCCGATAATTTTGTCCTTAGGCCAATCCGCCCCCTTCGCCAGGATGGTTGGCCTTACCTTCTCGATGAGGGAAAAGGGGTCCGGCTCGTCGAAGAGGACCACGTAATCGACGAACTCCAGGGCCGCCAGGACCTCTGCCCGGTCCTTCTGGGGTACGATGGGCCTCTTCTCCCCTTTGATCTTCCTCACGGAACGGTCGGTATTTAAGCCAACCACCAGAATGTCCCCCAGGCTTTTGGCTTTCCTCAAGTAACGAATATGCCCCACGTGTAGGATGTCAAAACATCCATTGGTGAAGACGACTTTTTTCCGCCGGGCCCTGAGGCGGGCAACAATAGATTTTATTGCTCTGATATTTTTAATTTTTCTATGATTCATGAAGATTCCCCCGGGGGAGCTGAGAGCATATTACCACCTGTTTGGGGGGGGTTGCAATATCCTCTCCAGCCCCGCTTTTCTGGCTGAAGGCTCATTCATAATTAGGGTTGACACTTTTTGGGCCGGTATGCTATGTGAAAGAGGATTGGCAACATCCTTACTGTCGATGATCTCGGTCATTAAAAAATACAGGGGAATCGAGGAAAATAACATCATGATTGAGGTTCGTTTTCATGGACGCGGAGGGCAAGGGGCGGTCACATCGGTCGAACTTCTCGCTCTGGCGGCCATCGAAGAGGGGAAATTTGCTCAAGGGTTTCCCAGCTTTGGCCCGGAGCGAAGGGGGGCGCCGGTGGTAGCCTTTTCCCGGGTCAGCGATCATTATATCCGCTTGCGATCGAAGATTTATACCCCTGACGCGGCCGTGGTTCTGGACCCCAGCCTGTTGAAAATCGTGGACCCCTCCCAGGGGCTGAAACCCGGCGGCTTGATCATCATCAACACGAACAAAACCCTCGACCAGGTTCGAACCGAGTTCGGTTACCAGGCCCGTCTGGCGCTGGTGGATGCCGACCGGATTGCCAAGGAAGAACTGGGGATTCCCATCGTCAATACCACCATGCTGGGCGCCCTTATCCGGGGAACCGGCATCGTGGCTCTCGATTCCCTGACCCCCCCGTTGAAGGCCCGGTTTGGGCGGGGGGCGGAGAGGAACCTCAACGCCCTCCGCCGCGCCTACGAGGAGACCACCCTGAGCAAATAAGAGACCGCGACTCCTCTCCCCGATCCGAAGCGAAGCCATTCGGGGTGGAAAAGGGATGGAGGGGAGACGGGTCCACGTCCGAAAGAAATGTTTTCCGAAGGACTGGAGGATAGACCGTGACCAAACCCATCGATCAATTTACCTGGAAAGACATCCCCCTTGGCTGCGTGGTGACCGAGGCCGGAAACGCCCATGAATACAAGACCGGCGACTGGAAGTCCCAGCGCCCGGTGGTGGACACCTCCAAATGCATCAAGTGCGGGGTCTGCTGGGTCTTCTGCCCGGATGCGGCCATCTATAAGAATGAGGAAGGGTATTTTCTGGCCAACCTGGATTATTGCAAAGGGTGCGGCATCTGCGCCCGGGAGTGCTGGACGGGTTGCATCAAGATGGTGGAGGAAGAGAAATGACGGATAAACGCGTAGGGATGGAAGTTTCCATCGCCGCCGCCGAGGCGGTGAAACTGGCCCGGGCGGAGGCCATTTCCGCCTATCCGATTACCCCCCAGACCCATATCGTGGAGCACCTCTCCGAGCTAGTGGCCGACGGAGAGCTGGATGCGGAGTTTGTCCCGGTGGAATCGGAACACACCGCCCTCTCGGTCTGCGCCGGGACTTCGGCCGTGGGAGCCCGCACCTACACCTCCACCAGCTCCCAGGGACTGGAGCTCATGCATGAGATTCTCTTCGTGGTGGCGGGCATGCGCCTGCCCATCGTCATGTCCGTGGCCAACCGGGCCCTGTCGGCCCCTCTCAGCATCTGGAATGACCACAGCGACATCATGGCCGCCCGGGACTGCGGCTGGGTCCAGATCTTCACCGAAAACGGGCAGGAAGTCTTCGACCAGACCATCTGCGCCTTCAAAATCGCGGAAGACCGTCGGGTGCTGATCCCCACCATCGTCAACCTGGATGGATTCACCCTGAGCCACGTGGTGGAGTCGCTTCTGGAGGTCAGCCAGGAAATGGTGGACCAATTCCTTCCGCCCTACCAGCCCCTTTACCGTCTGCACCCCGACCAGCCCCTGACCATGGGGGCCTTCGGCATGCCCGAGATCTACTCGGAAGCCAGGAAAGCCAACGACATTGCCCTGCGGAATTCTTACTCGGTCATCCTGGAAGTCTGGAAGGAATGGGGGAAACTGACCGGGCGGCATTATAACCCCATCGAGACCTACCGCATGGACGGAGCGAAGGTGGCTCTCCTCACCATGGGGAGCTTCGGAGAAGTGGCCATGGACGCCGTGGACCGGATGCGGGGGAAGGGGATTCCCGTGGGCCTTCTGAAACTGCGGCTCTGGCGTCCTTTCCCCTTCGAGGACATTCGCAAGGCCATGCAGGGGCTGGAGATGCTGGTGGTGATGGACCGGGCGATTTCCACGGGCGGAATCGGGGGTCCGGTGGCCTCGGAGATGAAATCCGCCCTCTACGGGCAGGCCAAGCGGCCCAAGATCATCAGCTTCATCGCCGGCATGGGCGGGCGCGACGTGCCCCCCGAGGTCTTTGAAGAGATGGTCGATCAAGCCCTGAAGCTAAAGGGCAAGAGGAAGATCGAGGAATTCTACACCATCGGGATCAGAGGGTAATGCAGGAACCAGGAATCAGGATACAGGAATCAGGATACAGGAATCAGGAAAAGAAAAAGACCTTCGTTCCTGAGTCCTAACTCCTGAGTCCTGATTTTTAGATTTCCCATAAGGGAGCTCAAAATGGATAAATACCAAGTCTACGTTCCCAAGTTGGTCAGCGGCCGGGAGTCCATCGTTTCCGGCCACCGCGCCTGCCAGGGATGCGCCGAGGTTCTGGCGGTCCGGTACGTCTTAAAGGCCCTGGGTCGGAACACGATCATCGCCAATGCCACAGGTTGCATGGAAATCATCTCTTCGGCTTTCCCCAGCACCGCCTGGGAAGTCCCCTGGATCCACGTGGCCTTTGAAAACGCGGCCGCCGTGGCTTCCGGCGTGGAAGCAGGGCTGAAGGTCCTGATGCGCAAGGGACGCATTCCCAAGAAATACATCAAGACCGTGGCCATGGGCGGGGACGGGGGCACGTCGGACATCGGATTGCAGGCGCTCTCCGGCGCCCTGGAGCGCGGCCACGACATGATCTACTGCTGCTTCGACAACGAAGCCTACATGAACACGGGAATTCAAAGGTCCAGTTCCACCCCCTTCGGGGCCATGACTACGACCTCGCCCCCCGGGAAAGCCAGCTTCGGCCAGATGACCTGGAAGAAGAACATGGCCGCCATCGCCGCGGCCCATAACATTCCCTACGTAGCCACGGCCTGCTCCAGCTACCCCTTCGATCTCATGGAGAAGGTGGCGAAGGCCAAGTCGATTCAAGGCCCATCCTACATTCACATTCTTTCGATCTGCCCGACCGGATGGAGGATCCCTTCCGACCTGGCCATCCGTTACGGGAGGCTGGCCGTGGAGACGGGGGTCTTCCCCCTCTACGAGGTGGAGCGGGGAAAGTACAGGATGACCATCGACTTTCCCAAGCTGAGACCCGTCCAAGACTACCTGCAGGGACAAGGCCGGTTCCGCCACCTGACCCCGGATCTGATCGCACATATCCAGAAAAGGGTGCTGGAGGAATACAAGGCCCTGAAGGCCAAAGTGGAAATGGGGAAAGCCATTTAATCGATTGCGGATTGAAAGAATAAGAAGGGCAGGCTGAGAATTTGTAGGGGCGACCCGCCGGGTCGCCCGTTCGGAGTTCGGTGTCGACGAAAAAAACCATTTTATTGTAGATTGTAGGGGCGCGCGGCGCGCGCCCGTAAGACTCCATTCACAACTACGCGGAGAAAAAAATGGATTTGAAGAAGGTCAATGAGATCATCAATAAGTACAACGGGGAGAAGAACTGGCTCATCGCCATCTTCCAGGATGTTCAGGCGGAGTACCGGTACCTTCCCAAAGAAGCGATCGGCCTGGTGGCCAATCGCCTGAAAATTCCCCTGACCCAGGCTTACGCGGTGGCTACTTTTTACAAGTCCTTCAGCCTGGTGCCGCGCGGGGAGCACGAAATCCATGTCTGCCTGGGAACGGCCTGCCACCTTCGCGGAGGCCAACGCCTGGTGGAGAACTTCCAGCGCACCCTCGCGGTGAAGGCCGGAGAGACCACCAAGGACATGAAGTTCACCCTGGAGACGGTGAACTGCCTCGGGGCCTGCGCCCTGGCTCCCCTGGTGCGGGTGGACCAGAAGAATTACGGGAAGGTAACCACCGACCAGGTTCAAAAGATCGTCAAAGAATACCGACCGGATGGGGAAGGAAAATCCCATGGAAAAGATTAAGACGCAGCAAGATCTGGAAAAACTGAAAAAAGTCATCGTGGCGGAGCTGAAGCCCGGCCAACCGGAAATCACCGTCTGCGGAGGGACCGGATGCCTCTCCAACGGCAGTGAACAGGTGGCCGAGGCCCTGGCCGGGGAGATGAAGAAGCAGGGTCTGGATGGGAAGGTGACTTTGAAGAAGACCGGGTGCCACGGGTTCTGCGAACGGGGTCCCCTGGTGACCATCCATCCCCAGGATATCTTCTACCAGCGGGTGGTGCTCAAAGACGCGGCGGAGATCGTTGGGGAGACCCTGGTGAAGGGAACGACGATCGAGCGCCTGCTCTACGAGGATCCCCAGAGCAAGGCGAAAATCACCCGGCACGACGAGATTCCCTTCTACAAGTACCAGGTCCGCATCGCCCTTCGGAACAACGGCAGAATCGACCCCACCAACATCCGGGAGTACATCGCCACCGGCGGATACGCCGCCCTGGGGAAGGCGTTGACCTCCATGACCTCCGAGGAGATCATCAGCACCGTCGAAAAGGCCGGATTAAGGGGGCGCGGGGGCGGAGGGTTCCCCACGGCGAGGAAATGGAGATCCTGCAAGGAAGCCCACGGGGATGTGCGCTACGTGGTGTGCAACGGGGACGAAGGGGACCCGGGGGCCTTCATGGACCGGTCGGTCATGGAGGGCGACCCCCACGGCGTCATCGAGGGAATGATCATCGGGGCCTTCGCCATCGGCGCCAACCAGGGGTATGTCTATGTGCGGAACGAGTACCCCCTGGCGGTGAAACACCTGAACATCGCCCTGGATCAGTGCCGGGCCTACGGCTTCCTGGGAAAAAATATCTTCAACTCCGGGTTTGATTTCGACATCCGCATCAACCGCGGGGGCGGGGCCTTTGTCTGTGGAGAGTCCTCCGCGCTCATGGCCTCGCTGGAAGGCCGCCCCGGAGAGCCGCGGGCCAAGTACATCCACACGGTGGAACGGGGCCTGTGGGACAAGCCCACCAACCTGAACAACGTGGAGACCTGGGCCAACGTTCCCGAGATCATCAATAAAGGAGCGAACTGGTTCGCCTCCCTGGGAACGAAGGGGAGCAAGGGGACCAAGGTCTTCTCCCTGGTGGGAAAGGTGAAGAACACCGGTTTGGTGGAAGTTCCCATGGGGATCACCATCCGGGACATCATCTTCAAGGTGGGCGGGGGCATGCTGAAGGACAAGGAGTTTAAGGCCGTGCAGACCGGCGGCCCCTCCGGCGGCTGCATCCCCAAGTCGCTCATCGACATGTCCGTGGATTTCGACGAGCTCACCAAGGCCGGGTCCATGATGGGCTCGGGCGGCATGATCGTCATGGACGAGACCGACTGCATGGTGGATGTGGCCAAGTACTTCACCAAGTTCCTGGAAGAGGAGTCCTGCGGGAAGTGCGTGCCCTGCCGCGAGGGTGTTCGCCGGATGAAAGAGGTTCTGATCGACATCACCGAAGGTCGGGGGACCGAGGAATCCATCGCCCTGATCGAGGAACTGGCCGAGGGCATTACCTGGGGGTCCCTCTGCGCCCTGGGGGGAACGGCCGGCAACCCGGTTCTCTCCACCCTGCGGTATTTCCGGGACGAGTACGAAGCCCATATCAAGGAGAAGCGGTGCCCGGCCGGGGTCTGCAAGGAGTTGATCACCTACATGATCCTGGAAGACCTCTGCACCGGCTGCCACCGCTGCTTCCGCGAGTGCCCGCAGGAGGCCGTGTCCGGGGAAGCGAAGAAGCCCCACGCCATCGACCCGGCCAAGTGCATCAAGTGCGGCATCTGCTACGACGTCTGCAAATTCGACGCGGTGGCG
>JAPLIW010000016.1 GCA_026388915.1 Deltaproteobacteria bacterium | reverse complement strand
TCAATACCTCGGGAGACAGAGGAATTCCCATCTCCATCTGATTGAGCAGATTCTGGACTTCCCGGAGGCGAAGCTTCGTCTGCACCAGCTCGGGCCTAAGCTCCCCCCAGTGGGGAAGCGGCGCGAGGTTCTGGTAGGGCTCCTCTCCCGGAACGAGGCGGGAAGCCGCATCCACCCCTCTCATGGGAGAAAGCGGAAGGTTTAACGCGGGCAGCGCCTCCCCCTCCCATCCGGAGGCCGGCTTCATATTGGGAACCTGGCATATCCTCCGGTATAGAAGGACCGTGGCCCGGGCGGAATTCTTGACGGCCCCCCCCGGGCGGGTAAGAGCAATCAGGTAGGGAGTTAGATCATCTCCCAGGGAAAGAAGCGCCAGGAAGGAAGGTCTCATGGGCTCTCCGAGGAGCGCCCAGCGGAGGATGGATTCCAGAATCGCCTGCTGCAGCGGAAGCGAGGAGATGGCCGGCCGGGCCTCCATGGCCAGGGGGAGAAACCGGTTCATATCTTTCTTCAATCCCCGGTACTCCCGCTGAAGGCAGTGATCCACTCTTGCACCTTCGAGGACATGAAAAAGATCCCGGGCCAGGTCCTTCCGCGGGAAGAGATGGAAAAACGCCTCTAAAGGAGAAATTTCCTTTCCCTTGTCCGAAATCCCCCTGAGGCAGGCTTCCATGAACTCCGGAGGGAAAAGATCCTGGACGGCGGAGAGACGGAATTTGAAGGTTCCGAATTCCACGTAACCGGCCTGGTGGGCGGTAGCCAGTCTGAAAGCCAGAGAGTTTATTTCCCGGGTGGGGAAGTCCTTTACCATTTCGGGCAAATAGATCGTCTCCCCATCGGTACAGGGCAGAGGACCGGTCGGATTTTGAACCCCGTTTCTTAACTCCGGAAGGGGCCGCAAGCCCAGGCTCCGGCCCGTGAGAGCCTGGGCGAAGAGCTTCATGGGGCGGGAGACTTCTTCCAGGGACACGGAGAATGGTTCTTCCGCGGCCCGGTCCTGCGATCGCCTGGATTCCAGGCCGAAATAGGCCATGGCCGCGGGAATGCTTTGAGGAATCAGGGTAAGTCCTTCTTCGAACCAGGAGGAGAAGCGATCCCTTGAGATTTCTTTGTTGATCTTGGGAAGGTTGACAAAGAATTTGAACGAAATCGACGGGTCCAGGCCGGTCAGTTCCAACCCTTGAGAGAGAAGAAAGGAGCTTTCTTCCTCAGTGAGGGTCGCCAGGATCTCCCGGCTCCTCTCCAGAAAATCGATGAGCGTCTCGCGGGAGTAGTCGGCCAGGATCATGGCCCATCGGATCAGGACCGGCCGGATGGCCGGGGAGAGGGAGCTCAGAATGGTTGGGCCGATCCGCAGAAAGGTCACCGCCAGTTTGCTGGACCTTTCGGCCACCACCCATCCGATCTTTAAGAGTTCTTCCCTCTCCTTTCCCTCCAGGCCGGGAAGAGCCTCCAGCGCGGCCCCCAGGGCCCTCTCAATCTTCTCCAGGTCCCAGCGGCTCCGCCGCCTCAGCTCCCGAGCAAACTCATTCCAAGCTTGTACTTCTCTTTCATCCATATTTTAAATACATTTCACCGCAGAGCACGCAGAGACCGCAGAGGATTTATTGAAGAAAAAAACAAAGAGCTTTTAGAATCATTATAAGTCGCCAAAGAATAAGAAGTTGTGGCCTTTCTGGTTTTTGTTGCTTTTATTCAAATTTTCCCTCTGCGTTCTCTGCGATCTCTGCGGTTAAAAGTCTTTAATTTTTCTTTTTGAGTAAAAATTCTCATGGTTCTCTGTGGTGAAAATGGTCTTACGGGAAAATGGCTCGGATGACTTCCACGATTCCCCTTCCCACGTCGAAGTCGTCGGTCACTGCCTGGGCCACAGCCACTTCGCAGGCCCTCCGGGGGGCGACCCCCTGAACCATGAGCTGGCCGGCGTAGATCAGGAGCCGGGTGGATACTCCTTCTTCCAAGCCATGTTCCTTGAGGTTGCGCACTTTTTCCGCGAGTTTGGCCAGGGACGCGGCCGACTCGAAGTTGACCCCGCTCTCGTGGGCGATGATCTTGGCCTCCACCTCGGCGGGGGGGTAATCGAAATCGATGGCCACAAACCTCTGCCGGGTGCTGTGTTTCAAGTTTTTCAGGACGCTCTGGTAGCCGGGGTTGTAAGAAATCACCAGGAGAAAATTCTCGTGGGCCTCCAGGATCTGCCCCCTCTTCTCCACCGGCAGGATCCGCCGATGGTCGGCCAGGGGATGGATGAGCACCGTGGTATCTTTGCGGGCTTCCACGATCTCATCCAGGTAGCATATGGCCCCGTTCTTCACCGCCCGGGCCAGCGGCCCATCGATCCAGAAGGTCTCCTCTCCTTTTAGGAGGTATCGGCCGACCAAGTCTGACCCGGTCAGGTCTTCGTGGCAGGCGACGGTAATCAAAGGAAGCGGGGTCCCCATTTCTTTGCCCAGCCGGAAGGTCATGTACTCCACAAACCGGGTCTTCCCGCATCCCGTCGGCCCTTTGAGTAA
>JAPLIW010000889.1 GCA_026388915.1 Deltaproteobacteria bacterium | reverse complement strand
TATCCTCCTTTTACGCGGGATTATGATCCGGCAACATGTCAATGGCCTGACCGCAGGCGGCTTGCGCCGCCACCAACACGGCTTCGGACAGGGTGGGATGGGTATGGATGGTTTCCATAATCCCTCTGGCCGGAATGCCATGCCGCATGGCCAGGGCGATCTCGGCAAGAAGAATCCCTGCATGGGGACCGATGATGTGCCCGCCAAGGATCTGTCCATTTTTTTCATTCACCACCAGCTTGACCAAGCCTTCCCACTCTCCCATGGCCTGGGCCATGCCCAGCGATTTTAAGGGAAAACGAAATGCCCTGGTTGGAAACCGTTCTTTCGCTTCTTCTTCTGACAGGCCCACGGCTCCATATTCGGGGAGGCTGAAGACACACCGGGGAACTACCCGGTAATCCATCCGGCTGGCCAGTCCCGCAGAATTTTCGGCCGCTACGATACCTTCACAGAAAGCGATGTGGGCCAAAAGCCAGCCCCCGATGACATCCCCGGCAGCATAAATCCCCGGGGTGGCAGTCTGCAGATGTTCGTTTACTGGAATTGGGCCCCTGGTCCCCCCCAGGCCGACTTTTTCCAACCCAATCCCCTCGATATTAGGAACTCGGCCAACGGCCACCAGAACGGTATCTCCTTCCAGAACCCGGCCGTCGGAAAGGGAAAGCTTGATTTTCTGGCCGGGAGTCACTTCAGTCACCTTAACCCCGGTCATGATTTTAATCTTTTGCCTTTTCAACATACGGGCGAGGTAGGCGGACATCTCCGCATCTTCCCGGGGAAGGATTCTTCCTTCCACTTCTACCAGAGTTACCGCGCTTCCAAGCCCGGCCATGATCGAAGCCATTTCCACTCCGATCGCGCCGGCTCCAACAATCACAAGGGATGCTGGTATGGCAGAAAGTGCCAGGATCTCGTCTGTAGTAAGCACACCTTTTTTGTTGCCCGAAAAGGGCTCAGGCACAAGCGGCCTGGAGCCAGTGGCAATGACTATCTTTTTAGCCCGGATGCGGGTGGAGCCACTTTCCGCCGCCACCTCCAGTTCCTCGGGGGACAGCAGCCGGCCGCAACCCTCGTAAAGGGATACACCATTTTTTCGAAAAAGCTGGGCAATGCCGCCGCGCAAAAGACCGACCACCTTATCCTTGCGGGCGATGATCGCCGCTATGTCCGGCCGGGGGGAATCACCCTGCAGGCCGTATTCCCTGGCCCGCCTGGCCAGGTGCAGAACGTCAACGGATGCCTTAATGGTCTTGGTAGGGATACACCCGCGGTTCAAACAGACTCCGCCCAGGTCGCGGGATTCGATGACCGCCGCCCGGCATCCAAGCTGGGCGGCACGAATAGCTCCCTGGTAACCGGACGACCCCCCGCCCATAAACACCACATCGTAAATCTCTTCCGCCATCCCCTTCCCCTAATCTCTGTTGTCCCGAGCCAATCCGTACCTGTATGCGCAATTCGGATGACCCCTCATTCAATCACTTCTACTTTCGGCTCGATGATGATCTCGCTCTTCACCGACTCGGCGATGGTAGAGTATTTCCGCGCCATCTGAATGGCTCTTTGGACCACCCCTTTAGAACCACCCCGAACCGTAATCTTGGGTTTTAAAACCACTTTTTTGAACCAGGAAGTCCTATCGATGTGCTCCTCCACCTCCCCCTCTGCCGTGCACTCAAAAGACGCCAAATCCAGCTTAAACCGCTTCATCGCCCAGAGGACCATCATGTGGATACAGGTATTTACGGCCATCAGGTAGGCATCCTCGGGGGTCATCATGTTGGGGTGGCCGTATAAGGCCGGGGGAGCGGAAAAATTCATTTCGGTCCCGTTGCCGCAGTAGGTGTACCCAAGATGTTCGCCTTTCCAGATCACCTTGTTGGTGTAAACCGGCATTGCCTGCTCCTTTACCCTTTCTCCAGGATCTCGTCCACTTTCCGGGCGATTTCTTCGGCCACCAGGTCGACGGCCGCTTTGTCCTTTTCTTCCAGGGCTTGCCTTGATTGGGGCGGCTCAAGTCCATGTTCCTTTAACAACTCGCTGATCACGATCGCATGTTTCGGTCGCCCGCTCAGCCTTTCCGTGCTCTTCTGGCTGCACCTTTTTTCACACCCGTCCACCGTGATGGTGGGGAAGGCCTTGGCAAAATTGCGTTCCCCCTTATCGCCCGCTATGAAAAGAGGTAAGCAGATGGTCACGGTGTCATGAGGCCGCAGGGTATCCAGCACCCTCCGGCAAGCGAAGCGGGTCAGCGTTCCCTCGCCGATCTCTTCTCCGTTGCAGGGGATAATCCCCACCTTAACCTGTTTGAATTCTTCCAGCATCCTACTGCTCCTTTCTCTCTAAGCAATCGATTTCTCGGCCGAGTTTCTCGGCAAGAATATGGACCAGTTTGAACCCGGGCTCACCCAGTTCCAGAACTCCCTCGGGTTTTAGGTCCCGGTGATCCTTAAAAATTTCGATCACCCGCAGGGCCTTATCCACCTTCTTGCCTGCATTTTCCACATTCTTGCGGGCGCAGTCCCGGGCGCATCCATCCACGGTAACGACCATGTTTTCATGCACCAGTTGTTTGGCTTCCGGGTCGTCAATCATCAACTTGGCCAGGCAGGTGGTGGTGATCTCCGCCGGCGGGTGATCTCCGATGGCTTCATAAATCGCCTGCCGGCCAATCTCTCCATAAGCCTTCCCGATTCCGCTGCAAGGCAGCAGGACAATCTTCTTCGCCATAAACCCTCCTTCCAGAATCGAACTATTTTTTGGCCATTTCGGCTTTGATTTTTTCTTCCATTTTGGGAAAGTACGCCTGGGCGTCCAAGAGGCCCTTCTGATCGGCCTCCCAGTTCCCCGGCGCCACTTTAAAGATCCAGCCCGCTCCATAGGGGTCGGTATTGACCAGCTGGGGATTCTCGTCAAGTTCCCCGTTGACCTCTTGGATGGTTCCCCCGACCGGCGAGATCAGGGCAACGGTGGTCTTGATGGTCTCCATGGTTCCGGCCTCGCCGCCCGGGGTCAATTCGCTCCCGGCCTCCGGAAGCTCAAGAAAAGCCACGTCCCCTACGACCTTCTGCAAAAAATCGCTGACCCCCACGATGACCAGGCCGCCGCTCTCTTTCGCCCAGCATTCTTCCGGGTGATACCAATAATCCTTCCTGACCCGGAAGGTAAATTTATCATAGGTGACTTCCATAAAATCATCATTCACGGGTATGTTCTCCCTTCCTGGAAACTGAAGTTTCCTGACCTATTTGTTTTTCCTCCAGGCCCTGTGTTCTTTGCCCTCGGCATTTTTTTCCTAAGCACGTTACGGGCAGCGAATCACCGCCTGCGCCCAGAGGCACCCTGCGCTAGTGGGAAAGGTGTTCCCGAAGCAATCCTCTTCATTGGCTTCCGCAAGGTCACACCCGCCGCAGATGTAGCAGGGTGAAAAATCGAAAGCCTTTAGCCGTTCCCGCAGGGCGACGTATTCGGGCTGATTACAGCAGGTCCGCAAGTCCGAATGGCGGATATTCCCCACGATATGTTTTCGGGAAAAGCGCTCGCGACCGTCCAGGAAATTCGCGTGGCTGTGGAGCAGGGGCAGGCAGGGGCTCACATTCCCCTCCCAGCTGATGGCGGTTGCGCCGCTGTCGATAAACGGGCAGCGATTATTCGTTTCCCCCGGGCGGCCTCCGGCGAAGGCCACGTTTTTTCCGCTCCGCAGGACCCAGTAAAGGGGGTCCCGTGTCTGCTCGTTCATGTCCAGCTTGGGCAGTTCCAAGAAGGCTCCGTAAACAAAATCCCCCAATGCCCGGGAATAAAGGATTTCATCCCTCATCTCGGCCGTG
>JAPLIW010000303.1 GCA_026388915.1 Deltaproteobacteria bacterium | reverse complement strand
TCTGCTATCAACCGACTCATCGCTGCCTGTCTGTACCTGGGTCATGTCTCCTCCTTTTCCTTTTTTCAAGAAAAAGCAGGTAGATAATGACCCTTAGCCAATCTAACGATCAATCCATTTTGTTACGTATAGGTAGGTGGAGTATTCAAAATCCGGCAGAGGGGCGAATTTGGTTCCCAACCTCGACACTTCCTTCCTGAAAAATTGGCTTGACCACCTCTTAAAGAATCTGCCTTTTTCAACCGATAAGCCAACATATAAGCCCTCTTATACAGTAAAGAAGCAGCCCGTATCATCCTGGGGTGTCGAGATGAAAAAGTCATCGTTAATTCTGTTTTGGTTTCTGGTGTTAGCCATTTTCCCTTCTCTATCCAGCGGCAAAGAGCTTCCCAAGGTTGCTGTGTGGGACTTGGCCGCCATGGAGGTAAAAGTAACTTATGCCCGGCAATTGACGGCGATTCTAGTGAGCGAACTCGACAAGCTACAGAAATACAAAATCTACAGCCAAGAAAATGTGCGGACCTTGGCCGGGTGGACCGAAGAGAGAATGAAGTTGGGCTGTACAAATACCCAGTGTCTGACGGCCCTTGGCCAGATGGATGTCACCAAGCTGATTTCCGGCAGTGTGGGGAAGATCGGTAACCGCTACACCATTTCTCTTAATCTTTTTGATACCCAGAAAGCTGAGGCAGAGAAGGCCATATCCGAGTTTTGCCGAACTGAAGATGAATTGATTGAGCTTGTCCAGTTGGCGGCGAGAAAACTTATGGGGATGGAAGAGGCAGCTACCAAGATGGAGGAAAAGGCGAAAAAAACCAAGACAGCGCCGCCATCTTTCCGCCTGCCTGATGGAATAAATTTTGTTGAGGGAAACTATGAAATCGCCATTGAAACAAGGACAAACGGTAGGATCTTCAAATCTAAAGATAAAGTTGCCAGATGCGTCACTCGGGAGGACGCATTGCTGAGGAATGATATCGGCTGCAAGATATTGTCTATGCGCCGGACTAGAAACACGCTAACACGGGAATTAAAGTGCGAAACCCAGGGCAAAATCATGGAGGCCGTGGAGGAATACGTCTTCGGAGGGGACTATTTTACAATTAGCGTTGTGCCCAAAACAGGGCCCTCTGCTCAAATTAAAATATCAGCCCAAAGAGCCGGTCCCTGCACGGATACAATTGAAAAGGGCATGGGGGATATAATTATTCCCCCCAATTGAAGAGACATTTAATGCTTTTCAGGCGTTATTGATTTCTATTATGAAGAGTTAGCTCGTTTGTTGATAGAAGCATGAAGGCTTATAGGTGTACCCTTAAAACTGGATATCTCTAATCTGGTCTTTCCCTCATGGCTTGCCATGTAGCGAGTTCTATCCGTCGCTGGCGGGTTCTTCCTCCTCTTGCACCCGATCGGCGGATTGACCCATAATTTGTGTGAGTATCTCCAGAACCACGGGCGCAAGAATCTGGTTTCGCTGGTCATTATAGATGGTGGTTATGACTTGGGACTGGATAGCGGAGGGCATTATCCCAACCGCTTTGAGGGAGTGCAGGCTGGCCCGGTAGGATAACTCCCTTCTCTTGGTGTCCACCTTGGGTACATCCTTCATCTCTCTGACCAGTTCCTTGACGTTCTCCACAGCGTCGGGGACGGCCTCCAAGAGCTTCAGTTGTTCCTTCTCGACGAAGGTCCGAATGTCTTCTCTTTTGGCGAATCGGCAGACCTGGGATCGGTGAAGCCCAAAATCCTTAGCGATAGTGGCCTTATTCTCGCCTACAGCAAGCCTTTTTACTACCTTCTCCCTGATATGAGGATTATCTAACTTGGACTTTTTCATTTTGCTGTGACCTTAGCGGAAAGAATTTTATCCTTGGGTCGGCGGGGGCGCGTGTGCCGCGTGTTTAGAGGACTTTCGCACCGGAACCGCAATCACCGAACCGGTGGGGGGCCACCCCTTCCTTCAGGCCAAACTCTGCCCGTGGGCCTTTTTTTGCCCTTTTAATCATGATAACAAAGTACCCCCAACCCTGGATCTCTTTTGATATGCTTCTGATCGAGCCTCCTTTAATTGTGGGGGATCCTGTGACAGGTGCGCTTCTTTATCCAGCCTATCAAGGATCCCCGGCTATGTGTCCTAATTTGAGGTTTTCTGAATATTTTCGTCAGCCTCCTTCTGATTGCAGTCCCCTATACTTCTTGCATTATTTGCACTCTGACTCCGTGAATCAAGGTTCGAATCCTTGTCCCCCAGCCAAATAATTACAAGGGGTTAGGCCTGGCGGCTTAACCCTTTTTCCTTTTCATGCTAGTCTAACGATAGCCTTTTGCCTCACGACCCCGCGACTTGCGGCTTCTCATGCCTAAACAGGCTAACGCGGTGTTTGCAAAAAAGTACCCTCTCGCGCCAAGGCGCAGAGGTCGGCATGCCTTTGCGTCCTTTGCGGCTTTGCGGGAGGAAAATAATTTATGCGGCGGGATCAGTCAGTTCCGCAGTGGCGCACCCTTCCGGGCAATGAAGGCCAGCCCTGGTCTATTAACCCAATTGCATGTTTGCAAGCCTGACCCCAATACCCCGCTGAAAAGGCCCCCAAGAACGATTAAGATCTTATGCTAAAACTCGCTTGACACCCGATTCCTTTTTTTTATATTTGATTCAACTCAAGCGAGTTCTTATCAATCAATTTTCGAGGAGGCACCAATGACTGTTCGCTTCATCACGATGTTGGTTGTATTGCTTCTTACTGGGACGGTATCTGCGAGCCCGCTCCCCGTGACATCCTCGCAGAATGCAGGATTTTCTGCCGATGGACTTTCAAATATCGACAGTTTTTTTGCAGAGGAAATTGCCGCCAATCGAGTTCCCGGCGCCGTGATTGCAATTGCCAGGGATGGCAAGTTGGTTTACTACAGGGCTTACGGCTACCTCGATAAGGCGAAAGGTGTCCCGATGTCGCTTGATGCGATCTTTGGTTATGCATCGATGACCAAAATCATGACCTGCGTCGCAGCATTGACCCTCACGCAGGAGGGAAGATTGCCGCTAAAGAGTAGGCTATCTGACTACTACCCGGCGTTTGCTGAAATGAAAGTCGGTGTGGTGGGTGCTGATGGCAAGTTGAGTCTCGAGCCCCAGAAGCGGCCAATATTCATTCACGACCTGTTTCGCCACACGTCGGGGTTGACCTACGGTGGAAGAGGGGATCATCCCATCGCCAAACTGTACCCCGGAGGTGTAGACGCAGCATTCGACGGTTCAACAGCTGATTTCATCAACCGGATCACCAAGTTGCCGTTGGCTCACCAGCCAGGGGTTACATTCGAATAGAGCTTTTCGACAGATGTGCTCGGTGCAGTGGTTGAAAAGGTGTCGGGAAAGAGATTAGGCGCATACCTCGCGGAGCATGTCTGGGGTCCGCTGAGCATGGTGGATACGACTTTTCAGGTGCCTTCGGATAAGCGGGCACGTCTGGCGCAACCCTTCCCGAACAACCCGTTGGATGGAAAACCACAGGATATTCGAGTCATCAGGGAGCAGACAACCTTTGATTGTGGCGGCGCATGTGCGCTGGGAACCGTTGCGGACTATCTGCGCTTTGGCCAGATGCTGATGAACGGAGGCACACTGGACGGTAAGCGAATCCTTAGCCCTCAAATGGTGGCTCATATGACCGCGAACCATCTCGGTCCTGAAATTCGCAACCGAGTTGGGGTTGTTGAACCCCATAGAGAGGGATATGGTTTTGGCCTTGGGGTTGCTGTTCGAACGAACGCCGGAATCGCTGCGGTTCCCGGGAATGTGGGTGAATTCAGTTGGAATGGTGCCTTTGGGACAGCATTTTTTGCTGACCCGAAGGAAAAACTGGTCGTAGTGGTTGGAACGGTTGCTCCCGGCGAATTGCGAAAGTACTACAGGGAACAGGTGCAGGTGCTGGTTTATGGTGCGATGACCCGGTAGTGGGTCCACGCAACCCATCCTCAGGTAATTCTGATGCGCTGGTGGCTTAGGCTCGCAGGATTTCGCCAGCGCGCTTCCTGGCAATGATTGTCGATTAAAAGCAATGCCGTGAGATTTGTCAGCGCTGTGAGGATCCCAGAAAAAGGGTGAAAAAGAGGACTCCTTCCTGAAATCTTTGTGGCGTCATTTCTACCGTAAAGCAAGGCTTTCAGCCGGTCGTTGCATACCCAAAAAATCTGGCTATATTTCTTTTTGAGCTGGTCATAGGCCTTGTCAATGAACTTGACCAGGTATTTTTCTTCGGAAGTGCCGAAATTGTCAGTAAAGACGTACCGGTCTTTATGGCTCAAATCTAAGGAAAGGCCCGTCTCTTGAAAATAGATGGGTTTCCATTCGTGTTGCCCTTTTTTTATTGCACCACTTTGTTCCTGCCAATCTCGAAGGCGCGCTTATTTACGACTTGAAGCTTCTCCGGAAATGTCTCCCCGATCACCGTCATGAATTCTTCCAGCCCCAGAGCCAGCAGACCCAGGCCACTAATGGCCCCAATCATGATGATGTTGCTGAGAATGGGGTTACCCAGCTTCATCGCTTCATCGGTGGCATCGATCATCCAAACATGGGAGGACAAGCTGTCCAAAGTCGTTTTGATCTCATCCAAGTCCGGGTAGCTGAACTCGCCCGCGATGACGCTCACCGGATAGATGGGCCGCGTATTCGTCAATACATTCACGTCGCGGTTGCCGTACGTCATCATGATCCGGATCGCCTCCACAGGCTCCAAAGCGATTACGATATGAGCTTTGCCCTTGGGAATTTGAGGACTCCAGATGGATGCGGCTGATACGCGGATATGGCTCATGACGGAACCCCCGCGCTGAGACGCCCCGAAGGTTTCTCCAATCGTGATCCAATAGCCCTTCATGGACAGCATGTTGGCCACAACCCGCGAGGCCATGACATTGCCCTGGCCTCCGACACCAGCGATAATGATATTGTAAGGATCCTGAATTAAGGGTTCCATGATTATACTGCCTCCTCGCGAATGATGGCTCCAGCCTGACAGATATCCGCGCAAACCCCGCAGCCCGCGCAGATTACCTCATCGATCCGGGCTTTTTTCTTCCCTTGATCCCACGCCAAGCCCGGGCACTTGAAAACCCGGGTGCACAGCCGATTACAGCTACACTCTTCGCCTATGCAGCGGGTTTCATCGATCCGCATCTGATAGCGCTTTTTGCCCCTTTTTTCGGGACTCAAAGCGCAGATCTGTCGCAAGATGAGAACCTTCACCCCTTCTTCCTCCATGAGGTGATTGAGGGTTGTCGTCGTCTCCTCCAGGTCAAAGGGATCTCGGGTTTCCACCTTCGCCCCCATGCTCTCGCAGATTCTGGCGATATCCAGGCTCGGCGCTTCCTCGCCCATGGCGTTAACCGTTAAGCCCGGATGAGACTGGAACCCGGTCATGGCCGTGCCGCCGTTGTCGAAGACGACCAACGTCACGTTGGCCTTATGATGAACGGCATTGACCAGGGCCGGCAGGACCGCGTGAAAAAAGGTGGAATCTCCGCATACAGCCAAGACCGGTTGCTCCATGCCAAAGGTATCCAGCTTGCCGAACCCAGTGGCCAGGCCCAGGCAGGATCCCATAGAATGGAGAGTGCTGATCGTCCTGTACCCGCCGGGCCAAATTCCAAGAGAATAACACCCGTTGTCCCCGCAAACAAACCCCTTACGATTGTCCAGTTGCAACGCTTTATGGATGGACCAGTACGAGGCGCGATGCGGGCAGCCGGGGCAGAAAGTGAGGTCCCGATCGGGGCCCACGGAAGCGGCAGCGCTCTGAGACTTTTTTTGGTATTCCGGTTCCATGGTTGCATAGGAAACTCCCAGAATTTTGGAGAGGGCGGCAGCCACCAGATCCGGGTTGAACTCGCCCGTCTTCGGGAGGGTGCCTTCCTTTTTCCCGAAAAAGGTCTTGACGCCTATCTCCCCGGCCTGCTCCGCGGCCAGGATTTTCACATTCTCTTCCAGGAACGGGATGACCTCCTCCACGATCAGGATCTTATCGGTTAACGAAAGATACTTTTTCAGCAGTTTCGGGGGGAGCGGCCAGGTGGTGCCGAGCTTCAACAATCCGACCCGATTCTCCAATCCCATCAGGTGAATGGCCTCCCGGCTGTATAGGTTACAGGCGCTGCTGGTAATGAGGAGGAGCTCTGGTTTTTTGGGCCCGCGATAGGTATTGAACGGGCTTTTCTCGAAGATCTTCTCGGCCTTCCTTATCTTCTCTTGCTGGACGGGGTGATGCCAAGCTACCGGTATGCTGGTCACCGGGCCTGTTTCCTGATCAAAAAAGGGTCCGTCAACATTAAAAGCGGCCTTGGATGGTTTTTCGGGTTTGGGCAGCCCGCCGAACCAAACCGTGCCGCTGGCGTGGGACATCCGGGTGACACTGCGCACCATGACAATGTTCTTGATCTCCTCCGAAAGATCGAAAGCCCACTTGGTTATATCCTTGGCCTCCTGAAAATCCCCGGGTTCCAGCAGGGGGATTTCCATCATCCGGGCGAAGTGTCGCGAGTCCCCCTCATTTGCGCTGGAAAGGGCCCCGGGATCTTCGCAGGAAACCAGGACCAGCCCCCCGCGGGTACCGGACCCGGCCAGATGGAGAAGAAAATCGGAAGCTACGTTCACCCCGTTTTGCTTCATGGCGCACAAAGCGCGCAGATTGGCAAATGAGGCCGCCGCCGCCACTTCCAAAGCGACTTTTTCGTTGGTAGACCATTCCACATAAAGGTTCCGTTCCTTCGCTACCCGCGATAGATTTTCGATAATTTCCGAAGAAGGGGTGCCCGGATAACTTGAAGCAACATTGACCCCGGCCTCCAAGGCCCCGCGGGCGATGGCCTCATTTCCCATCAACAAGACCCGCAGCCCTTCTTTGCTCTCGATCAGTTTCGACATCTTGGCCTCCATTCAATGGAATTACGCAGGACGTTTGATTAGGGTGCTCAAAACTGGGTCCTTGGAATCCAGATAGAACAGATTTTCTGGATCGCGGCTTCTGAGGGTCAGGTTCCTTACCGCCGTTCTTTTTTTATTCATCGACGCAGTTTTGAGCCTTTCCAAATTCCCTTCCGGTACATCCCGGAATTCCAAAAGTCCTCGTTTCCTGGCTAAGCCCAGAAGCTGTTCTCCCTGCGATGTCCGGACGATGACCTGATTCCAGTTCTTGGCTTCCTCCCACCCCTCGGCCAAACGGGCGGATCCCACAGAGATGTCGCTGAATTCAGCTGTCAAGTCGGGACAATACCAACAGGCCTCCCGAACGCAAGGATTTACTTCCTCAAGGGAGATATCCAGGGGCCCCTTTTTCGTATAAACCTGCAGGATATGATACTTGCTGGGCGGGATATCCATACCTTCAATCTCGGCCAGATCGGTCTTCTTGCGGAGCAGGGCCACTAGGTTACGCCAGGAGAGGGCCCAGCCGCAGAACAATCCGACAACCAGATTCAACTGATTGATCCGATCGGCATAAGAAGGAATTGGCTTCAAACGCATCTTGGCCAGGGCCATTGCCTGGCAGGGGGTAGCCACGATCCCGATCTTTTTTCCCCCTTCTTTGGCTATGCGGTTGAATTCGGCCACGTTGGGGGAAACGACGAATTTACTCCGGTCCCGCTTTTTGACCGACGCAGGATCCTGCACCGATGTTTCCAGGGGGAGGAGGTTGCGGCCTTCGTCCGCCAGGACGGCCGTGTCGATGATCCCCTCGTGAAGGGCGAGAGTGATCAGAGTCGTCACCGTCCCGCCGTGCTGCGCTCCCGCCCGCACCTCCGGGTCCACGGCCCGGGTGATGAACAATCCTTTCACCGCCCCGAGTTCAGGGGTTAGATCTTGGGGATCAAATAGGCGCTTCTTGAGGACCTCCAGGTCCGTGGGGGTGCGGGGGCAGAAGGCGTAGCATCCCCCTTCTTTGAGATCGCAGGGATGGAGCATGACCACCTGGTCTCGGTAGGAGGCCTGATATGGACACAGATTGATGCAGGCCCCGCAGCCGGTGCAGAAGTGGCCCTCCCGCACCTCTTTGTTGAGCTCCTTTTGCCCCAGTATTTTCATTTCCATCGCGCTGTCCTCCGCCCGGATTCAGAATATCGTTATAATGAAGATTTAAAAAAGGGGGAATTCTTTTCCTTACCAACACTTGATGATCTCGTAAAAAGTCGAAATTCCATAAAATTCGTCATTCCGGCGAAAGCCGGAATCCAGTTATTTCAAGATGTTCTGGACCCCGGCTTTCGCCGGGGTGACGCTTTAAGAGACTTTTTACGAGACCATCACGCTTCATTATATACTTTAATCCGGCGATAAGCGCAAAACAGTTAATGAGATGGCAAAAAAAATTACGGAAGGATTTACAGTAAAAAATTGATCGACCGAGCGCACCGCGTGAATAAAGCTTTGGGGGGGATTCATTTTAATAAGGCAAGGCGTCAAAGGCCCTGCCTCTCTTATCCACATTTTGACCAGTAATACTTAACATCTCCAAATATCTCAGGGTGAAGAATTGCTGTTTAATATTTATTTTTGAATCGTTTCGAGTTCTGCTATCTTGTTAGGAATATTTGGAACTCAAATATTATCGTAATGCAAATTATATTTGGCAAAAATCGACTGCGGCTTTGAAGTCAACGAACTGGCATGCTGTCTATCATTTTTTAAGGCGAAAATACTTTCCCTCCGGAGTTGCCCAGAGGGGCGGGCAACCCACCGGCCTGGTTTCGGGAAAATCATCCCCCCAATCAAAAAAAGGGCAGGGCCAATTGGTCCTGCCCTTGCTCTTTGAAAAATTAATCCTTTAAAACCAGGATCACATCGCCGTAAATGACTTCGATGTTGTTCAAGCGGAGCATGGAAATTTTCCTGCCTTGCCTACTTGGGGGCCGGGGGAACGAACTCGACCCTGGATACCCCGACTTTCCCCGATTCCGTCCCGATCGACCGGAACGTGTAAATCCCATGGGGAATGGGCTTCAAAGATCTGGGGTCGGGGGCCAGCGTGGGCAGGAGCGTTCCCCGCAGGAAGGTCTGAATTTTCGTCTCCGCGGCCACATCGGCGGTAAAATTCCCTTTTCCATCTGCATTGGCAAAAGCGACTCCCACCGGTTCTCCCGGTTTCACCGCCGGAATCTCCACTCCCGGGGGAACGTCCATCTTCACCACCACCATCTCATTGGGCTGATATCCCGACCCCGTGAAATAGATACGGGTCTGGAGGATGCTGAGCATGGCGGGAAGGGTCGTGGGCAAAGTCACCTTCAAGGGCGGAGGTTCGGGCGAGGCTGGCGGAACCGGCAAAGGGCCGAGGGTCCAATCCTTTGATGGAGGTGCAGACTGACAGGCTGCCAGAAGGGAGACGATCATGACCAGAAAGATCAACCAACAAAATTTCTTCATTTCCTTCCTCTCCTTTCTAAAAAGGGCGCAAGGCGCAAGGTTCAGGGCTCAAGGCAAAAACGTAAACCGACATTTCCCAGATGACATCATTTTTAACCATTCCCCATGGCCGGAATGCTATCAATTCCGGTAAACATTGTCAAGCAGGCTTTGCCTATTGCTGTTTTCTCAGGTCTTTCCACAAGTTTTGAGTAAAAAGTTGACCCATCATCCGCGCGGCAGTTGGAGAGAAGAAAGGGGCAGGGCCAGAAATGATCCTGCCTTTTTTCATGGCAACATTTTGGAGTGTAAGTCTTGAGGCAAAAAGTTTCGCGTTCTGCTATTTTTCCTCTGTTTTTGGACCATCAAAAAGGTTTCGATATGATTTTCATCTATTGAATTGGGATGCGTCATTTCTTTCAGTAATCCTCAACCTCCTAAGCAACCCACTGATGAACTGTTGCAGGTGTACCCTTCCCCTTGGGATA
>JAPLIW010000581.1 GCA_026388915.1 Deltaproteobacteria bacterium | reverse complement strand
AACCCAATTTTTTCACACCTTCGGGGAGGGGAGGGAGGGGGTGATTCCTTTTGGTTGCGGCGCAGCCGCGCTAAGTTCATCTGTGTCCCATTAGGTTTTTATCCAGGGTGGGGAGGCGGAGAAAAGCAAAATAAGATTGATAACTTGCTGAAGTTATGGTAATTCTTATACTTTAGCGGAAAAAAAAAGAGAGGGAAAGTGGGGGAACAAGAAAGGATCTTGGGTCGATCATAGGCATGCCAGAATACGAGCCTCAATGGACAAAATGCAATGCCTGCAATCAGATCTCCTTCCGGAGAGAGGTGGAGCGCAACCTGATGGTCTGCCCCAAGTGCAACTACCACTTTCGAATTTCGGCCACCCGCCGCCTCGGCCTGGTGATCGATGAAGGGAGTTTCGTGGAGCATGATGCCGGCATGGAACCCCTGGACCCTCTGCACTTCAGGGATCAGATGAAATACCCCGAAAGGATAAAGGAAACCCAGGAGGCCACCCAGAGAATGGAGGCATTACTGGGAGGAAAGGGTATGATTCTGGGCCAGCCGGCCATGGTAGGGGTCATGGATTTTGAATTCATGGGGGGGTCCATGGGGTCGGTGGTGGGGGAAAAGGTGGCTCGGCTGGCCGAACGGGCGGCGGAGGAGGGGTGCGGGCTGGTCATTTTCTGTTCCTCGGGGGGAGCCCGCATGCAGGAAGGGATCCTTTCTCTCATGCAGATGGCCAAGACGAGCGCGGCCCTGGCCCGACTGAAAGAGAAGGGCCTTCTTTACATCTCGGTCCTCACCGATCCCACCACCGGCGGCGTCTCGGCGAGTTTTGCCATGCTGGGGGACGTTATCCTGGCCGAGCCCAAGGCGATCATCGGGTTTGCCGGGCAGCGGGTCATTGAACAGACGATCAAACAGAAATTGCCGGAAGGTTTCCAGCGTTCCGAGTACCTCCTGGACCACGGGATGATCGATATTATCGTGGAACGCCGGGAGATGAAAACAATCCTGGGCCAGCTCCTGGCCATGCTGCCGAAGGGGAAGAAACCGGAGGGGCGGGCGTAGAAGGTGCAAAAAGAACCCGAAGATATGAGACATTACCAGAGCTCCCTGGCTTATCTCTTCGGTCTTCAGAGATTCGGCATCAAATTGGGGCTGGCCAATATAACCGCCCTGCTCCGGCATTTGGGAAATCCCCATGCCGGATTGCGGGCGGTGCATATCGCCGGCTCGAATGGAAAAGGCTCCACGGCCGCTTTTTTAACCTCCATCCTGCGGCAGGCCGGCTACCGGGTCGGCCTCTACACCTCTCCCCACCTGATCGATTTTGCGGAAAGAATTCAGGTCAACGGGGTTCCCATCAGCGAGGATCGGGTCGTCCGGCTGACCGACCGGATCCGGGAAGTGGTGGGGGATATGGACAAGAGCGGTGAACTCTGGCCTGATTCCTCCATTTCTTCTCTCCCCGCAGATTTCGATCCGAAAAAAGCGACCCTTACCTTCTTCGAATTTACTACCGCCATGGCCTTTGTCCATTTTCGAGAGGAAAGGGTGGATCTGGCCGTCCTGGAAACGGGCATGGGGGGGAGACTGGATGCCACCAACGTGATCGATCCCCTTCTGGCGCTCATCAGCCCCATTTCCCTGGAGCACCAGCAGTATTTGGGGAAAACCCTTCTCCAGGTCGCCGGAGAGAAAGCGGGGATCATAAAGCCCGGACGCCCGCTTTTCACCACCGCCCGGCAACCCCGGGTGGTGGCCTTGCTTCAGGAAAAATGCCGGGAGGTCCAGGCCCCTTTTTATGCCCATGGACGGGATTTCCGGGGAAGAAAGACAGGGCCCCGGCTTATGAATTTTCGGGGGCGCCATCACCGCTGGAAGGGTTTCCGTCTGGGGCTGGCGGGCAGCCATCAGGTGTTGAACGCCTCTCTTTCCTTGGCTGCCGCGGAAATGCTGCTGGAGATGGGCTTTCTCCTGAAAGAGGAGCATCTGCGGAACGGCCTGGCGGAGACAAAGTGGCCGGGCCGCCTGGAAAGGGTCGGCGGTTCTCCCCCGATCCTCCTGGACGGGGCCCATAACCCGGGGGGCACCCGGGTTTTGAAACAGGCGCTGGAGGAGGAATTTCCTCGCCGCCGGCTCATCCTGGTCCTGGGCATCATGGCCGACAAGGAGATCCCGAAAATGATGCCCAACCTGGTTCCCCTGGCCGACCTGTTGATCCTGACCCGTCCGCACATGGAGCGGGCGGCATCCCTGGAACTCCTTCGAAAGCATGTTTCCCCCTGGGAAAAGCCGACCCTGGAAATCGCCGATGTGGGGGGCGCTGTGGAAAAAGCGATGGGCGAGGCGGGAAGAGAAGACCTGGTGGTGGTCACTGGTTCTCTCTACACCGTAGGGGAGGCCCGGGCTTATTTAATCCGCAAAGGCTTGATTGAAAATTAGATCCGCACGGACTGGCCATCTCTCTCGTGCCTTCCGGGAGTGAATTTTTAGTTTTTTTCTTTTTCGCTCTGCGCTATGCTCTATGCGCTCTGCGTTTTTTTTCGGTTGGGGAGGAGGCTTAGGATCGAAAGGGAAGACGGCTCGAATTTCAACCCGGGGATGAGAATGAATCGAGGCAAACGATGGAGCCTGGTATCCTCTGTCCTGACCTTCCTTCTTCTGGCTCTCCTTTCTGACGGAAACTCTCAGGTTTCCCCCCTCATGAAATATGAACCTTCCCGGGAGCCCTGGAGGGTAAAGGCGGATTCCATTTCCTTCGACCATGGCACCCAAACCTATATTGCTGAAGGGCGGGTGGAAATCTCGCAGGGAAACCGGAGGCTCACCGCTGATCGGGTGGTGATAAATGCGGAGACCAACGAGGCGGAGGCCACGGGAAAGGCCACTCTGATTCAGGGAGAGGATTCCATCCGGGCGGAAAGGATGAAAATCGACCTGGATACCAACCTGGGGATCATTTTCCAAGGGACTCTGTTTCTGAAGAAGCAGCACTATTACCTCCGCGGGGAGGAGATCGAGCGGGTTGGAGAGGATACGTTCCGGGTAAAAGGGGGGAGCTTCACCACCTGCGATGGGGACTGGCCGGCCTGGCGGTTTACGGGAGGCGAAGCCCTGGTCACCCTGGAAGAGTATGCCGATGTGTGGGGGGCCACCTTCCAGGTGAAGAATGTCCCCATCCTATATTCTCCCTACCTGGCCCTGCCGATGAAGACCCAGCGCCAGTCCGGCTTCCTGTTCCCGCGGATCGGGTATTCCAACACCGCCGGAGCCCAGGGGGGCCTGACCTATTTCTGGGCCATAGCCCGGAACATGGACGCCACCTTCTACCTGGATCTGGGCACCAAGAAAGGGATCGGGGAAGGGGCGGAGTACCGGTATATCCGCAATAATGAGAGTTCCGGCTCTCTCCAGGGCTATCATATTCGCGAAGAAGGGGAATATCGGCAAAAATACACGGATAAGCTTGACCGCAAACCGGACCGCTGGCAGGCCAATTTGCAGCATGATGAGTATTTCGACCCCAGCTTCTTCGCCAAAGCCCGTCTGAGGGCGTTCAGCGACCGCCAGTACTTTGTGGACTATGGATCGACCTACGGGGAACAATCCTCCGAGCAGGTGTATTCTCTCCTCTCCCTCACCAAGAACTGGGAGCGGTTCAGCTTTTTCGGGGAAGCCCGCCATACCGTCGATCTCCGGCAGGAAGACAAGACCACCCTGCAGTACTACCCCCTGACGAATTTTGTGGGAATTCAGCAGCCGCTCTTTTCCTCCCCTCTCTTTTTTAATTTCCAAACCAGCTACGGATATTTCTCCCGGGAACAGGGGGCCACCGGAAACCGGGTGGACCTCTATCCCCGGGT
Organism: Deltaproteobacteria bacterium; assembly: GCA_026388915.1. Taxonomy (GTDB): domain Bacteria; phylum Desulfobacterota; class SM23-61; order SM23-61; family SM23-61; genus SM23-61. Next base: position 4,324 of record JAPLIW010000581.1, on the reverse strand, counting down.
CTCCCTCCCCTTGAAATGGGGCGGATTGGAGTTCAATACCCAGCTGGGGGGGCGGGAGACCTGGTACGCGGGGGTCAGTGAGGGCGATGAATCCCGCAGCCGGCAGCTGTGGGATTTCCAGACCAGTCTGGGGTCAGACCTGTACCGCGTATTCGACACGGGATGGGAGAGCATTCCCAAGATCAAACACGTGATCCGGCCGGAGATTTCCTACCTGTACATTCCGGATGTGGATCAGTCCAACATCCCCTATTATGACCAGGCGGTGCCCAAGACGAACGCCGTTTTCTACGGGGTCACGAACCGGGTCATCGCGAAAATCGTGGAGAAGTCGCAAACCCGTTACCACGAGTACCTCTATTTCAAGATCGGGCAAACGTACAATATCAACGAACTCGCCCGGGACCTGGGTCCGGCCAGCGAGCCCCGGAGGCCCTTCGGGCTCATCACCAGCGAGCTCCGATTAAAGGGAACCAAGTATATCCAGCTGGAAAACATCGCCAATTACGACCCCAGCCAAAGCGAGTTTCAGACCAGTTACACTTTGCTCGGCCTGTCCGATGCCCGGGGCGACAGTCTTTCCCTGGAGCATATCTGGAGGAAGGGGATTGAGGAACAGATCAACGGGTCTCTCCGGATCCGGGTTTTTTCTTTCTTGGACCTTACCTACGCGAAGCGGTATTCTCTATTTACCCATCAACCCTTGGATACCACGTACGGCTTGACCTACCGGCATCAGTGCTGGAGCCTGGATGTCAACTACGCGGAAACTCCAACCGTTTCCGGAGCTCCGGCGGAGAAGAAGATTTGGTTCATGCTCACCCTCACCGGCGTGACCCAGGTGGGGAAGAGATGAAAGAAATGGGTGCAGGGGGTAGGGCTTTCAGAATGCGGAATGCGGATTGCGGAATGCGGATTGAAAAAACCTTGCCGGTTGCAATCGAGGGGGTAGGGTGTAAGATAGACAGAGATCCAAAAGGGGCGGCGTTCGAAGTCCGGGGGGGCAACCCAATCCCTGGATGATTTTTTGCTGGATCCCCGACCTTGGGATCTAGAACCTTCATTGAATATGGGAAAAAAGATCGACCGCGGGTTTGCCCGAAAGTTGAGAGAGGAAATCGAGATCTGGGAACAGGAAGGGATGGTCTCCCCCATCCTGAAAGACCAGATTTTGGCCTATTACAAGATGAAGGCCCGGTTGGGAGGCCCGGCGGGCACGGGAAAACTGATTACCGCTCTTTCCGTCCTGGGGTCGGTGCTGGCCGGGGTCGGGGTGATTCTTCTTGTGGCCGCCAACTGGTCGGCCATCCCGGTTTGGGGGAAACTGGCCGTCATCTTCATCCCCATGGCGGCCAGCTACGCCCTGGGCTACCTTTTGCGTTATGAAAGGGGGGATTTCCCCCGGGTCGGGGCCGGCTTCATTCTCCTGGGGGGACTCCTCTTCGGCGCAGGGATCTTCCTGATCGCCCAGATCTATCATCTATCCGTGCATTTTGCCAACGGCCCGCTCGTATGGGGGCTGGGGGTGCTTCCCCTGGCCTACCTTCTTCGATTTAAGACTCTTCTTACCCTCAGCCTGATCGTTTTTTTGATCTGGCTGGGGATGGAAACCCATTCCTGGTTGCCCCCTGAAGCCTTCGAACCTTCCGGTCCGGTCCCTGGCGAGTCAAAATTCATATCTCTTTTTTTCATGGCCGGTTTGGCCCTCTGGGGGCTGGGGCTCATGCACCGGGGGTATGAAGGGTTCCGGAAAATTTCCGACCCTTACATCGTTCTGGGCATGTTATGCACCTTTGGAACCGGCTTCCTTTTCACCTTCGATCTGTATGGGGCCCATGTCGGGGCCCGCGTGCTCTGGCCGTTTTACCTGGCTCTTTCCGGCTTGTTCCTCCTGTCCCTTTTCGGCCTTGCCCTGTCTTCCGAAAAACCGCCGGCATGGCTCTGGGAAGTCCTCTTTCTGCTCGTCCTTCTCGGCCTGGCGCTCTACCTGACCTTTCTTTTCGGCGGTCTGCCGGGGAAAGAGCACCGAGATTTTGTCCTCTCGGCGAACCTCATCTTCGCCCTGGCCGTTCTCATCGTCCTTTTCCTGGGATATCTGCGGGAGTTTCCCGTTTACGTGAATATCGCTCTCTTGTTTTTCGTCCTGGATCTGGTCGTTCGTTACTTTGATTTTTTCTGGGAGCTCTTTCCCCGGTCCATCTTCTTCATCATCGGGGGTTTAATCCTCCTGACCGGAGGGGTTCTGCTGGAAAGGAAACGCCGGAAAATCTTGGGCTCCTTCAGGAAACCAGAGGATGAGGATTAAATTTTTTCTTCTGATACTGCTCCAGATCCTGATCCTGGCGGGGATGATCGGCTACCGCCATTACTGGGTTGAGACGGGGGAAAAAATCATGCTCCGGGTCTCTCCCGTGGACCCCAGGGACTTGTTTCGGGGGGACTATGTCCACCTCGCTTACGAAATCTCGTCCCTGGACCTGGATCGCCTATCGGTGAAAGAGGTTTTCCGGCCCAAGGAAAAGGTTTATGTCATCCTCGAAAAGGAACCGGATGACACCTGGAAAGCGGCGGGGATAGCCAAGAGCCTGCCTTCGGGGAAAAAATTCATCCAGGGCATGGTGGAATTCGAGAAGAAAGACTCCTCGCGGTGGGAGATCACCTTGAAGGATGACCTCGGGAATCTCCACCATCTTTCCCCCCGCTGGTGGTCTGAGATGCACCCGGGAGGGCGGGTGACCTTCTGCCTGGACCGAAGGGGGCGGGTCACGAGCTTTGCCAAGGAGGAACCTTCGCGAAAAGATCCCTGCCGGGGAGGGCCGTCTCTCACGGGGGTCATCGCGGACATCAAGGCGACCCCATTCCGGCTGCTGCAGGTGGAATACGGGATTGAAAGCTTCTTCGTCCAGGAAGGGAAGGGCCGGGACATCGAATCCGGCCGGGCCGGCCAGGACCTCAAGGTGGAAGCCGTCTTGCGCAAAGACGGAAAAGCCATGCTCAAGTCCCTATGGGTGGATGGAAAAGCTTTTCAATAGGTTTTCGGGCGCTCTGCTTTTACCCTTTCAGGTACTTGTTAAACCACGTGATGCAGCGGCCCCAGGCGTCCTTGGCCGCCTCGGCCCGGTAGCTGGGCCGGTAGTCGGCGTAGAAAGCGTGGGGAGCGCCGGGATAAATCACGAACTCGGCGGTCTTGCCCGCGGCCTTGAGAGCCGCCTCCATCTCCTTGACGTCGGCCACGGGGATCCCCAGGTCCTCTCCCCCGTAAAGGCCCAGCACGGGCGCGGTGATCTGAGCGACAAGGTCGATCGGCCCGGCCGTTCGAACGCCGGGTGTCTTGGCCGGCTTGAGCTGGCCATACCACGGGACCGCGGCCTTCGCCTCGCGGCTATGGGCGGCGAAGAGAAGGGTGTACATTCCGCCCCGGCAGAATCCCGTTACCCCGATCCGGTCGGCCCGCGCCGCCGGATGCTTCTTCACGTAGGCCGCCAGGGCGTCCAGGTCTGCCATGACCCGGGCGTCGGGAACCGGGTCAACCACCTTACGGACCGCGGCAATGTCCGGCAGGTGCAGGGCGCCTCCTTCCCGGGCATAGGGCTCAAAGGTGATGCTCAGAAAACCTTCCCTGGCAAAGCGGCGGGTGACATCCTTAATGTGTTCGTGCATGCCGAATACTTCGGGAATGACCAGCACCACCGGATATTTTCCCATTCCTGCCGGGCGCGCTTCGTAGATCGGGACCTGGAAATCTCCGGAAGGCACCTTCCCGTCGGCCACCGCGAGCCCGTCGGCAGGAGTGGTGATCACCTCTCCGGCCACCGGATTGGCGGCCACGGCGAAACCCGCCAGAGCCGCGCCGGCAGCGCTCATCCGGGCCATAAACTGCCGCCGGGACATCCCCTCATAGGCATTCGCCAGCCAATCCTCCACCATATTTCCCTCCTCTTTTCAATTTGGGCGGCCTCCCCAAGAAAGCCCGCTGTTTCATTTGGATAAAAGGCTATCATGCTCCAGGAGAGCTAAATATGGGTGGAACATTGTATTTTTCTCCGGGCAGGAGGGTATTTTTCGGATTATTTCCTGGGGCGGGCAGATCAAAAAAAAAGGGGGGAAATTTAAAACTGTTTATCCGCGTTCATCCGCGTCCAAAAAAGTTCGGAGTTTGTAGGGGCGACCCGCCGGGTCGCCCGTACGGAGTTCGGAGACAAAGGATTTTCTCTCGCCCGCTTCGCTAGAGGCCGCAGAGAGCGCAGAGCAAGGGAAAAATCTATTTTGGGGTTGTGTATGTAAGGGGGGGTTTATCTCTGCGGTCCCTGCGGGCTCTGCGAGA
>JAPLIW010000546.1 GCA_026388915.1 Deltaproteobacteria bacterium | reverse complement strand
GGTCATAGATCCCAAAACAGGAGTCGTCTTACCGAAGGTAGAGGGGGGCTATCAAAATCCCCAGACGGGTGAAACCATCCCCCAGAATCGAAGCAACCCCTGATGCCCAGCAAGCCGCCCATGCTCTCCAAGTCCCGTTTCATCGCCGGGCTCCAGTGCCCGTTAAGGCTATGGCACCAGATCTATAATTCGAGGCTCGCCGCGGAAGTTTCTCCCGCCCAGCAGGCCATTTTCGACATGGGGCATGATGTGGGGAGGGCCGCCACGAGGCGCTACCCGCAGGGGATTCTCATTGATGAAGACCATCTGCACCACCCTCAGGCCGTCGAGTCCACCCGAAAAGCCATGGAGGGTATGTTCTCCCCGGCCGTCTTCGAAGCGGCTTTTGTTCATGACGGCATCCGGGTCCGGGTGGATATCCTGGAAAGATCGGGCTGGGGAAAGTGGAACCTCATCGAGGTAAAGTCCTCCACGTCGGTGAAAGAAGTTCATGTCCCGGATGTGGCCGTACAGTACCATGTTTTACGGGGGCTGGGGGTGAGGGTCGAAAAAGCAGGGATCCTGCACCTGAACAACCAATACGTTTACGACGGGAGGGATCTCGACCTTGGCCAATTATTCCTTTTCTCCGATTTGACCGAAGAGATCCTGGAACAACAGGAAGAAGTTTTGCGCCGGGTCAATCAACTGAAAGAAGTGCTGGCGGCGGATTCTCCCCCGGCGATTCAACCCTCGCGCCACTGCTGGAATCCTTACCTCTGCGAGTTCTGGGATCACTGCACGGCGGGAATGCCGGAATACTGGATCATCAACCTGAACGGGATCACCCGGAGAAAGCTGAGGGAGCTGGAAGCCCTGGGGGTCAAGGACATCCGGGATATTCCCGAAGAATTCTCCCTGAACGCTCTCCAGGCCCGCATTCGAACCTGTCTGATTGAAGGGAAAGAGTTTATAGACCCAGGGCTGACCGATGAGTTGGGAAGGGTCGAATATCCCATCCACTTCCTCGACTTTGAAACCGTGGGCCCGGCCATCCCCCGTTATCCCCATACCCGGCCTTTCCAGACCATCCCCTTCCAGTGGTCGGATTACCTTCTTCATGCGGATGGAGCGCTGGAACACCGGGAGTACTTATGTGCTGAGAACAAGGATTCGCGGGAGGAGTTTGCCCGAACGCTGCTGGAAGCCCTGGGGGAGAAGGGTAGCATTTTTATTTACACGAGCTACGAAAAGGACGTCATCAGCAGCCTGGCCGAGGCGTTACCCCTCTACCGGGAAAGACTTCTCCCCCTCCTGGACCGCTTCAAAGACCTGCATGCCTTGATCCGCAGATATTTCTACCACCCCCAGTTCCACGGATCCTTTTCCCTCAAAGATGTCCTCCCCGCCCTGGTACCCTCGATGAAATACGACCGCCTGGCCATCCAGGAAGGAAGCATGGCCTCCCTCCAATACCTGCGCATGCTGGATCCCGCTACCCCCTCCGCAGAAAGAGATAAAATCAAAAGAGACCTTTTGACCTACTGCGGCCATGACACCCTGGGAATGGTCAAGATCCGGGAAGAGATGCTAAAGCGGCTTTCCCTCTCCTGCACTCCTTAACGCTTTGTTGCCTCGGCATGGGAAATACAAGCAATCCCTGCGATGGGAAGGAATCAATCCTTCGTATCGAAAGTGAAGCGCTGGTACTCATACTCGCAGGGAGGGCCTGGGGCGATCCACATGACCCGGGCGGTTAAATCCATGATGACCGAGGCGTTGGTCTGCCACTGGTCGTGCCAGGGCTTCTTCTGATCCACATGCCGGCAGACGGAATAGGGATGTCCGAAGTGATCCTTCAGGGAGTGCATGATCTCCCCGGGGCCGATCTTCCATAGTTCTTTTCGCAAAAGAGTCTCCAGCCGACGATCCCTATAGATGCTGTTTTCCAGCCCCAGCCGGAGCGTCCCCACATATCCGGGCCCCGCACCCTTGATGTGATTGGAATGCACGATCAGGCCGTCTTTGGGGAAGAGGAAATAAACGGTTTCCGGGGTGGCTTCGATGTCGGTGGCATCCCCCTCCCCCTCTGCCGTGGCCACCAGATAGTTGCCCGAAAAAGAACGGGGCGTGTGAATGATCGTGCCGACGACCTGGTGATAAGCCTCGTGATTTAAGGCCCGACGGCGGATGAGGGTGGTGGGAATCCCCTTGTCCATGTTCATCCCGTCCGCTTCACACTCGATGTAGTTATTGCAGATCCCCAGCCCGGCGCTGTTCATGCCCATACGGGCCAACTGGCCGGCCTCCACGAGGGTGAGAATATCCGGGCCGGTATCCTGATTGACCTGCAGCAGGAGCATGGTTTCCGCGGCAAAGGGCTTGTAATCCCAGTTCTGTCCCAGGATCGTATTCCCCTCCCGGGTGATTTCGGACAGGGCGCAGAAGGAGGTGCATCCCTCCTTGGCCGGAAATTTTTTCAGGCCGAAGAGGATCTCCGTCCGCAGGTTGATGGTCAAGATCTCCTCCGAGGCGCGGCCCGAGCCTTTGGCCATTCCCTTTATTTCCTCGAGAAGGGTCTCATCATACTCTTTTATCCGTTTCACGAAGGTCCGGGAAAAATCCAGGGCTTTTTTCCAGCTGACGCCCGATGCCTCCTTGAAAGCCTTCTGATACCTGCCCACGCTTTTGTCGATCAGGGATTTGGCCTTTTCTCCGTACTGCCTGCCGCGGGTGAGGGGATTTCCGGATACGATGATTTTCCTCAAACTGTTCTTTTTCATAATCTCTCCTTTACTCGATCAGGACGCGGATGAACACGGATAAACACAACGCGGCTGCGCCGCAACCAAAAATTTTATATTGGACACAGATGAACACAGATAAACACAGATTTTATTGGCAAAAGAACCAAAGAAAAAAGACCGAATGGGACACGGATAAACACGGATAAATTCTTGAGAAAAATATCAGAAAATGAAAGATACCAAAATGGCTCAGCAACATTCGAGCCCGACGAGTGGATTTTTGCATCCGGGCAATCCCATAAATCCCCCCTCGCCCCCCTTTTCTAAAGGGGGGTTGGGGGGATTTCGGAGAATCGTTGCCTAAAGAAAATTTTCTTTACAATATTCAAAGAGTCTGCAGGTTAGTAGTACAGATAAACACAGATATAGCAACAAAAGGATATATCGACAACCCGGACAAACATGGATTCAAAGCAGTTTCAAGCTTCAGGTCTTAAGCTTGGTTTTTATTCTCGGTGATCTCTGTGCCCTCTGTGGCTGAAAGAATTGAATTTCACTGTTTCCCGGCCAGTTTCGCCCGGGCATAGGCCAGCAGGCCCCCGGCGAGAAGGATCTGGGCCAATCTTGAAGTCACATTAAGCCTGGTCTCTACGGTTTTCCCCTGGGTTAGATTTTGGATTGGAATGATGGAGCCCCGGCCGATCAGGGATCTGAGGTTGGCCAGACAAAGCTTATCCCCCGGCCGAAAAGCGGACCGGTCGGCCGGGTTCTTCAATTCCAAGGGCAGAATGCCGAAATTGATCAGGTTCGATTTGTGAATCCGGGCGAAGGATTCGGCAATGACCGCCCGGACTCCAAGATACCTGGGACACAAGGCGGCATGCTCCCGGCTGGATCCCTGGCCGTAATTCCGCCCTCCGAGTAGAAACCCGGTCCCCGAAGCTTTGGCCCGCGACGGAAAAGAAGGGTCGATATTTTGAAAGACGTATTCGGAGATGGCGGGAACATTGGACCGCAGCTTGAGGATGTTGGCCCCGGCCGGGACGATGTCATCCGTGGTCACGTTGTCTCCCAGGACCAGGAGCAGCTCCCCTTCCAGCTCGTCCGGCAGGGGGCCGAACTGGGGCAGAGGGGGGATGTTGGGACCGCGGAGGATCTCCACTGTTTCGCCTTCGGAGGCCGGCGGTACGATCATCCGGTCATCGACGAAGAATTTCTTCGGAAGGTGAACTCGGACCGGCTCCCCCAGGGTGCGCGGATCCGTAATCGCCCCGGCCACGGCCGAGGCCGCGGCGGTCTCCGGGCTGACCAGGTAGAGATTCGCGTCCGGCGTTCCGCTGCGGCCCGGGAAATTGCGGTTGGAGGTCCGCAGGGAGATTCCTCCCGACCGGGGGGCCTGGCCAACTCCGTTGCAGAAGCCGCAGGTCGTCTCCACCAGCCTCGCCCCGGCGGCAATCATGTCGGCCAGGGCTCCGCTGTCAATGAGGCCGCGCAGGACCTGCCGGGAACCGGGGGCGATGATCAGACTCACCCCGGGGGGAACGAGTTTTCCCTTCAGGATCGCCGCCACCCGGAACATGTCTTCCAAGGAGGAGTTGGTGCAGGAACCGATGGCGATTTGATGTATCTTCTTTCCCGTCTCGGCGGTCACGGGAACCACGTTGTCCGGCGAATGAGGGCGGGCCATGAGGGGCTGAATTTTGCTCAAATCGACCAGCGTCTCCCCATCGTAAACGGCACCCGGGTCAGCCGCCACCTCGGTCCAATCTTGAAGCCGGTCCTGGGCGACGAAATAGCGCCGGGTGTTCTCATCGCTGGGGAAGATGGCGGTGATGGCCCCGGTTTCGATGCTCATGTTGGCGATCGTAGCCCGCTCGGTGGCGCTCAAGGTCTTCACTCCCTCCCCGCTGAATTCCAGGATCTTTCCCCGGCCGCCGGATACCGTAAGCCGCCGAAGAATCTCCAGGGCCACATCCTTGGCCGAGGACCAGGGAAGAAGGAACCCGGTCAAGCGGATATTCGTGACCTCGGGCATCATCAGATGAAAGGGCTCCCCGGCCATGGCCACGGCCACATCCAACCCTCCTACCCCGATGGCCAACATTCCGACTCCCCCGGCGGTGGTGGTATGGCTGTCCGCCCCGAGAAGGGTCTGGCCGGGCGCGGAAAAACGCTCGAGGTTAACCTGATGGCAGATGCCGTTCCCGACCCGCGAATAATACAGGCCGAACTTCCGGCTGGCTGAAGCCAGGAAATGGTGGTCATCCATGTTTTCAAAGCTGACCTGGAGGGTGTTGTGGTCGGCATAGGTGAGGGATCTTTTGGTTTTCACCCTTCCGGCGCCGATGGCTTCGTACTGGAGAAGAGCCATCTGGCCGGTGGCGTCATGGATCAAGGTTTGATCCATGCGGATGCCGATTTCCGAACCAGAGGACATCTTCCCCTCAACCAGATGGGAGGAGATGATTTTCTGTACCAGATTCATGCCCATTTCTCTAAATCCTTATTTCAGGTTCTCGATGACGGGCCAAGGGCCTTAACTGCCTTTTTCTTCCCCTTCTCGGATCCCATTTTTTCCGCTGGCACTGCGGGTCCCCAGACACTTGAACCGGTCTTTGCTTACCCCGCGGCCGGGGCACTTCCAATCAGCGGGAAGGTTTTCAAAGGCGGTCCCTTTGGGGATTTTCCCCTTCTTGTCTCCCCGGTCCGGGTCGTAGATATAACCGCAGGTACCGGCGCCCTGACATTGGAACTTTTCTTGGTTTTCGCTCACTCCAGGAATTCTCCTTTACCTTTTCTTTTGGTAGCAGAATTATAATATAATCCTTTCTGGGAAATCATAAAAATCTTTCTGGGTCTATGCCCTCCTCGCGGTCGGCGGTCGATCGCTAGATTTTTTGCTGCTGCCGGCCAGAGTCCATCCGCAGGGGAAAAGGAGGATTTTGAAAATCAGGTAACACCTCGGGACGCGGGGATCAGAGCATAGGAAAGGAAGGTTGTTGATTCATCAAAATCAATTTCTGGTCAAAGGGACTTTTGAAAAGGGAACCTAACTTGAGTAAAAAGAACCAAGCCCTCCTGGTCCTGGCCGTCTCCATGGCCCTGGGGTACATGCCCTGGTACAACTTTTCCGCGGTCCTGAAATACCTGGCCGATGAATTCCATTTAAGCGCTTCCGACACCGGATGGATCCTGGCGGCCTTCCAGGCGGGATACGTGATCGTAGTGGGGGCCACGGGATGGCTGGGCGACCGGATGAGCCTTAAGAAGATCGTCTTCTGGGCGACGCTTATCACCGGGGTCTTTTCAACGTTCTTTGTGTGGGGAGCGCAGGGAAAGGCGAGCATAATCGCCCTGCGTTTGGTCACCGGGCTTGCCGCCGGGGCGATTTACGTTCCCGGGATGGCCCTCTTGTCGCAATGGTTTACCCCGAAGGAGCGGGGAGGGGCCCTGGGGGCCTACACCGGGGCCCTGGTCGCCGCTTACGCGGGAGGATATCTTGTGGCCGGTCACCTGGCTGCTTCCTATGGTTGGAGAGCCGGGATCTTATGGACTTCCCTTCCGGCGATTTTAGCCGCCTTTCTCATTTTACTTCTTGTTCGGGATGCGCCGGCGGCGGAAGAAACCAGCGGAGGGGCGAATAGGCAGGACATGGCAAGCCCTATTCAGAATTTAACCGGCAGGAAAGACGGAGAAAGTGAAATCCTGGAGGCTCCTCCCGGCGGATTTAAAGGCCCCGCTCTCATATCCGTGAGCTACATGGGGCACATGTGGGAGCTCTACGCCTTCTGGGGGTGGATCGGGCCTTTTCTGGTTTCCGCCGCCCTTGCGGTGGAAATGCCTCCGGATGAGGCGGTGAAGTGGGGAGGAACCCTTGCGGCCGCGATCATCCTGATTGGGGCGCCCGCTACCTGGGGCTGGGGAATCGTGGCCGACCGGAAAGGAAGAACCTGGGCGATTATGGTGGCCGGCACTCTTAGCGTGGGAGCGGAGTTCTTCCTCGGGTATCTCTACGGGCACTCGCTTGCCATTCTGGTCCTGGCGGGGGCCTGGATCGGGTTCTGGGTGATTGCCGATTCGGCGATCTACAAGGCAGGCCTTACCGAAATGGTCCTTCCCCGGATCCGGTCCACGAGTCTGGGCATACAGTCCGTGGTCGGTTTTTCGGTCACCATCATCTCCCCCATGGTGTTCGGTAAAATCCTGGAGTACTTCAACGGCCCCGTGGCCGCCGCGCAGGCAAAAGTCTGGGGCCCGGCCTTCCTGGCCCTGGGTTTGGGAGGGGCGGTAGCGCCCGTGGTTGCCTGGGTTCTCCGCCGGCAGAAACAAGCCGGGCTTATGGCGGGAGGGAAAAAATAAACCAAATCCTCCCCCGTTGCAGGATAGTTTCGCTCCATGTTTTTCGGGAGATTTCTGTTTTATTCTTAATAAAAAGGGTATTATTCTTCTCTGAGATTCCCGGAAGTCGCCAGTCCTTCCGGGCATCTTGGACAGAGATGATTCGGTCAAAGCAGGGGAAACAATTACCCAACCCGCCTATCTTTTTAGAAACAGAATAATCCAGGGGAAAGATCCCGAGGGATACTCTTAGCGGGGCCCCAAGGGCGGGTCAAGTGCGGGTCCTGGACCTGGCGGGAATCGTCGCCCCCCGGATTGAATATCCCCAAGCCTCTTGATAAAAGAATCTCCTTATTTTCCGTTTCCCTACGCCATCAGGCGGAGTGAAGCAGGGTGTGATGGATGAAGTCCGGTATCCATGACTGGAGACGGTAATTGCGCAAAAAGCCGCAATGCCCCCCGTGCCGTTCCACATGGACCCGCAGATGATGGTTTCCCTTCACTTCGCGAAAGTCTTCCACGGGAATAATCGGGTCGTCGGCCGCAGTCAGGACGAGAAGCGGCACGGACAATTCGGAAAAATTCCTGCCGGTGAGCGTGTAAGTCTGAAAATATTCCTCCGCGGTGGGGTAGGGCGAATACCGGGGTAAGATGCGGTTGGTGATTTCCATGAGGGTTTGGCATTCCATTAGATCATCGAAGTTGTACCGGTGAGGGAACAGGGATTGCTTCTTTCGCAGCGACCGCTTCCATTTTTTGACAAAATAAGAACGGTAGACGAAAAGACCCCGGTCCATGGCATCCGTCGACTTGCGGGGGTCCAGAACCGGGCTGACCGCAAACACGTGGCGGAGATTCCGGATTGGATACGGGCCGTGGCGCAGGGCCATGCGCATGGCGAAATTTCCCCCCAGGGAAAATCCCACGACGAAAAAGGGCAGGGTTCCCCCCCTATCGGCGATATTCTGAACGGCCCGATGGGTCTCCTCGATGAGGGAGCTGTTGAAGAGCCCTTCGTTGAGGTGATGGCTGTCCCCGTGGTCTCGGAAGTTCAGGCGGAAAATATCATAGCCCTTCCGGTACAGGAACCCCCCGGTGGTCATTATGTAGGTGGAGTCCGACCCTCCCTCCCACCCATGGAGAAGGAGGATCAATCCACGGGAAGAACCGGACTTTTGGCCGGTGTAAAAACCAAGCAGACGGACGCCGCCCCCCGCATCGACCAGGATCTCCCGGGCCTCCCGGTCCAGCTGTTTTTGTCCCAGCGTCCGGATTTCCAGGCTGGATAAAATGGTCTGAAGGTGAGGATTCCTCATGCCGACCGGAGGAACAAAAGAGGTCAGGCCTGCAATTTTGGAATTCTCGGAAAGAGGCAACATTGCCAGACATCCTTCCCCTTATTCGGCCGGCTCCGCCATCCTCTCCAGGACCCGGATCAACTCGGATGAATCGGCGTTTTCCAGGCCCAGGGCCAGGGCCGAGAGGAAATACTGGTAGGCGGCGGAAGCCACCACCAATGGAACCCGGGCTCGCCGGCTGTCGTTGATGACCAGTCCCACGTCCTTGCACATCTGCCCCAGGCCCCCCGGGGAAGGCTTCTGATCGAGCACGCTGGCCGCCAGGAGTCGGAAGTAGTCGCTTCCGGCGATTCCGCTCCCCACCACCTCACACACCTGCCGCGGATCAAGCCCGCTCTTTCTGGCCAGGGTGATGACTTCCATGGTTGCCGCCAGGGTCGTTCCCACGAGCAATTGGTTGCAGTGTTTCACCGCCTGGCCCAGCCCCGGTTTCCCGCCGATGTACACGATCCTCCCCTGTATTTCCAGAAGGGCCCGGCACTCCTCCAGAACATCCTTTGCCCCGGAAGCAATGATCGTCAGGGTGCCGGCCTGGACTCTCGCCGGGCCGCCGGTAACCGGGCAGTCGAGAAAGCCCACCGATTTTTCCGCGCAACGCTGCGCCACCCAGTCCAGGTTTTCCCGGTCGATGGTGGCCATGCAGATCACCCGGGTTCGCTGGTGGAATCCCTCCAGGATCCCGCTCGGCCCGGTGACGACTTCGATGACCTGCGGGTCGTTCAGCACATAAACGATCACCTTGCCCGCTTTCTCGGCCACCGCTCGGCTGTTCTTGAGGGTCAAGCCACCCGCGGCCGAGAATTCTTCGATGACTTCCCGCCTGCGAGCGTAGCCATACACTTTGTATCCGGCCTGGATGTACTTTTTCGCTGCTGCCATCCCCATGCGCCCCAATCCAATCATCCCGATCTCTTCGGCCATCTTTTGCCTCCTTTCGCTGAATCCAATTCTGAATGTTTTCTTAACACATTTCTTCGAATGAATAAATTATAATTCAACTTCGGATGAATTTCATCACTTTCGGAGGCAAGCCGGAAGATCCAATCGCGCAGGCTCGTCCTTTTCTGGTTTTTTTGGGCTTAGGAAAATTAAAAAATCTCTCTTGGTAAACTCCGGGGATTGTTGTTATTATGGGGTGCATAGGTTTTCATTTTCTTGTTGCTTAGGAAATTATAAAAGTCTCAGCGCCCTCCGGGGATGAAGAAAAAATCAACCGCAGAGTACGCAGAGACCGCAGAGCTTATTCTTGGTAAAGACAAAAAATACAAATCCTTTTATGGATCTGGACTCCTCCTTGCCTTTCGATCCTCCGGGGATGGAGACAA
>JAPLIW010000262.1 GCA_026388915.1 Deltaproteobacteria bacterium | reverse complement strand
TCGTAACGGTCAGAGTGGTTCATTTATATTGAAAGATTTCAAGCGATGGGCATGAACGGTCAATTCTGTTGCCCAAATCTTTTTATAATGTATCTCCACCCTATCTGATAATTTTTTTGGCTCTTATCGCTGGATTAAGGTTTAGGTAAACCCCCAGCTCTGCCGGGGAATAGAGTTTGACATCTCCGCGATGCCTGGGTTGTGGCCCGAGGGCAAAGGCCTTGCGCGCAGAAAGCATCGGCCGGGTGAGCCCCTTTCCCAGGTGCTCCGTTCGACTTGCGCAGAAAGAGGCGGGCCCGTGGGCGTTCCCAAATTCGGAATTCGGAATGTGGAATTCGGAATTCTTCGCTTCTTTTCTTGCCATTCCGCATTCCGCACTCTGCATTCCGCATTTTGAATGCCCGCCCGTTCCATGGAATCAAAGGCGCCTTATGGTTTCTGCGCGCAAGGCCTTTGCCCTCGGGCCGGGCAACAGAGGGAAGGCCACCTTTAGGTGGCAGCCATTGATCATTCGATTTGAGCGATTCCCTGTGTTTCAAGCCTCCGGCTCTGCCGGAGGGTATGACTTGCGGCCTGTGACCTGCGACCTGCAACCTTTTCTTTCCCCCGGGGTTATGGCATACTGACCCTATGACGGAGAAAAAACCCAAAGTTTTCCTGATTGACGGAAGCTCCTACATCTACCGGGCCTTCTTTGCCATCGCCCATCTCTCCAATTCCAAGGGCTTTCCGACCAATGCCATCTATGGCTTTACCAACATGCTCCTGAAGATCCTGCGGGAGAAGGAGGCGGAGTACGCGGCCATTGCCTTTGACGCCCCCGGCCCCACTTTCCGCCATGAAGCCTTCGGGGAGTACAAGGCCAACCGACCCTCTATGCCCGAGGACCTGCGGGTCCAGGTTCCCCACATCAAGGAGGTTGTTTCCGCCCTCCGCGTGCCGGTCCTGGAAAAAGAAGGGTACGAGGCCGACGATCTGATCGCCACCCTGGCCAGAAGGCTGGAAAGGGAAGGGATTGAAACGGTGGTTGTGTCGGGGGACAAGGACCTCATGCAGCTCATCAGCTCCCGCATCACCATGTATGACCCCATGAAAGACAAGACTTTTCAGGTACCGGACGTGAAAGAGCGTTTCGGAGTCCCCCCGGACAAGGTGGTCGAGGTCATGGGACTCATGGGGGATACCACGGACAACATCCCCGGCGTTCCGGGGATCGGCCCCAAGACCGCTTCCCAGCTCATTGATGAATTTGGGTCCATCGAGAACCTGCTGAAGAACGTGGAGAAGGTCAAGAGCGGGAAAGTCCGGTCCAGCCTGGATCGGTATGCCGAACAGGCCCGGCTGAGCCGGGAACTGGCCACCCTGGATTCGGAAGCCCCCCTGGATTGGGGAGTGGAAGCGCTCAAACTGGGAGAGCCGGACCGGAAGAATCTGCAGGCGATCTTCAAGGAGATGGAGTTCGCCAAGCTGTTTAAAGACTTCTCCCTGCAGACCGACCACCGGGAGGACGACTACCGGCTGATCACCGGCCGGGGGGAATTCGATGATCTGGTCCAGAACCTGAAAAAGGCCGGGACTTTTGCCCTGGACCTGGAATCCACCTCCATCGAACCCATGAGGGCGGAGATCGTGGGGCTTTCATTTTCGTTTGAACCCCACCGGGCCTTTTACCTCCCGGTAGGCCATGCTTACCCCGGGGCTCCCGAGCAGCTTTCCCGGGAGGGGGTACTCCGGACTCTCCGGCCCCTGCTGGAAGACCCGGGGATGAAGAAGTACGGGCAGAATATCAAGTACGATTACATTCTCCTGGCCAATTCGGGGATCCGCCTCCAGGGGATTGCCGGCGACAGCATGATCGCCTCCTACCTCCTGAATCCGTCCAAACACCGCCACAGCCTGGAGGAGCTGTCCCGGGAATACCTGGACCGGCAGATCATCACTTACTCCGACGTAGCCGGCAGCGGGGCCAAGGCGATTCCCTTCAGCCAGGTGGAAGTGGGGAAGGCCTGCCGTTATTCCGGCGAGGATGCGGACCTGACCCTGCAGCTGGCCCAACTCCTCATGCCCAAGATCGAGGCCGACGGGTTTGCCGAGCTCTTTCACGAGGTGGAGCTTCCGCTGATCGAGGTCCTGGCGGCCATGGAGATGAACGGGGTCAGGCTGGACGTTCCCCTCCTGGAGGTCATGTCCCGAGAGTTTGGAATAAAGATGGACAAGATCTCGGAGGAGATCTTTGACCTGGCCGGGGAGTCCTTCAACATCAACTCTCCCCAGCAACTGGGGAAGATCCTTTTCGAAAGACTCAAGCTGCCGGGAGGGAAGCGGACCAAGACCGGATACTCCACCGACGTGGAAGTCCTGAATGAGCTGTCCAAGGATTTTCCTCTCCCGGCCAAGGTCCTGGAGTACCGGAGCCTGTCCAAGCTGAAATCCACCTATGTGGACGCTCTGCCCAAGCTGGTAAACCCGAAGACGGGCCGGATTCACACTTCTTTCAATCAAACGGTAACCGCCACGGGCCGCCTGTCCAGCAGCGATCCCAACCTGCAGAATATCCCCATCCGTTCCCCCGAAGGAAGGAGAATTCGGGAGGCCTTCATGCCGGAGGAGGGGAGCCGGATTCTGTCTGCGGATTATTCCCAGGTCGAACTCCGGATTCTAGCCCACTTGTCCGGGGATCCATCCCTGGTCGATACCTTTCAGAAGGACCAGGACGTTCATGCGGCCACGGCAGGGGAGATCTTTCATGTTTCCCCGGACCGGGTGAATCCGGAGATGCGCCGGCTGGCCAAAGTCATCAACTTCGGGATCATCTACGGGATGAGCGCCTTCGGGCTGGCCAAAGAGCTGGGGATCCAGCCGGCCGTGGCCCAGGCTTACATCGCCAATTATTTTCAGAAGTACCATGGAGTCCGGGATTACATCGATTCATCCCTGGAGACCGCGCGGGAAAAAGGATATGTGACCACTCTCATGAACCGGCGTCGCTACCTTCCCGACATCAAGAGCCCAAACCGGAGCGTCCGCCAGTTCGCCGAACGGATCGGCATCAACGCGCCGATCCAGGGAACCGCGGCAGACCTGATCAAAGTGGCCATGATCCGAATCCACCGACGGCTGATCCAGGAGAAGCGGGAGACCAAACTCATCCTCCAGATCCATGACGAGCTGGTCTTCGAAGTTCCGGAAGGAGAGCTGGAAGGGGTCAGGGCCATGGTCAAGGAGGAGATGGAAGGGGTCACGAAGCTCGTGATCCCCTTGAAAGTTGAAGTTGGAACGGGGAAGAACTGGGCGGAAGCCCACTAAGAAAGCATGGAGCATAAAGCAAAGAGTGAAGAGTAACGAATGACGAAAAGAAAGGCAGAGACATAGAGGTTGTAAGGGCGATTCATGAATCGCCCCTACGGGCATGGGCAAATATCAAATACGCTTTGTACATTATGAAAATTGACCTGGCATTTACACCGCATGAATTGGAAAGGAAAGACCTGGCAGGGAAGTCCGTGGTGGTTATCGACGCTCTCCGGGCCACCACCACGATGACCGTAGCCTTCGAAAATGGAGCGCGGGCTTTCATCCCCGTGGGCACCGTGGAGGAGGCCAGGGAGCTGGTGGCCAAGAATCCCGATTACCTCCTGGCCGGGGAAAGAAGGGCCAAGCCGCTGGAAGGGTTTCATCTGGGGAACTCTCCCCGGGACTACCGGCCGGATAAAATTAGGGGAAAGACCATCGTGATGACCACCACGAACGGCACCCGCGCGCTGGTCTCTGCCCGGGGGGGTGCGGAGGTGTTCATCGGTTCCTTCCTGAACCTGGGCGCTCTCTGCGAACGCCTGATCGAAGCGGGGCGGGACGTCCTGATTGCCTGCTCGGGGGAAAAGGACCTTTTCTGCCTGGAAGACACGGTCTGCGGAGGGGCCATCGTGGAACGCCTGGAAAGGACCGGGCAATCCATAATCAAAATGGACGCGGCCCATGCGGCCAAAATCCTGTACGAACATTGCGAGGGAAACGTGTACGAGATGCTCTGCTCCTGCGAATGGGGAACCTATCTGGAAGGACTCGGCCTGGGGAAGGACGTGCGGATCTGCGCCCAGGTCGATTCCTCCAAAGTCGTCCCGGTATACCGGGAGGGGAAAATTTTCCTTGATCGCTGAGAGACTCCCCGCGTTCAAAATCGGTTCCCTCCTTCTTTCCAACCCGCTCGTTCTTGCGGGGATCTCCAACCTTCCCTTCCGGCTGCTGGCCAAAGAGCAGGGATGCGGCCTGGTCTATACGGAAATGATCAGCGCCGAAGGGCTGGTGCGGAACCGGAAAGCCGTCGGGGGGCTCATGAAAAGCTGCCCGGAGGAGCGCCCGCTGGGCGTGCAGATCTTCGGCTCCAACCCTCAATCCATGGCCGCTGCGGCGAAGATCGTGGAAGAATGCGGCGCGGAAGTCGTGGACCTCAACATGGGATGTCCCGTGCGGAAGGTGGTCAGCGGGGGATCGGGTGCGGCGCTGCTGAAAGAGCCCAAAAAGGCGGGGGAGATCATGGAAGAAGTCCGCAAGGCCGTCTCCATTCCCCTTACGGTCAAGATCCGCACCGGGTGGGATGAAAAGAACCTCAATTTCCTGGAGGTCGGCAGGATCGCCCAGGAGTGCGGGGTGGACGCTCTTACCCTCCATGGCCGCACCCGCAGGCAGGGATATGCGTGCAAGGCCGACTGGGAGGCCATTGCCCAAGTCAAGAGACATCTGCGTATACCGGTGATCGGCAACGGGGACCTGACCTCGCCGGAGGCGGTCAGCCATTTTTTCGCCCTCACGGGAGCGGACGGGGCCATGATCGGCCGGGGGGCCCTGGGGAACCCTTGGATTTTTCGGCAAATCCTGCAGTTATTCCGGGGGGGTCTCCCCGAACCGCCCTCGCTGGAGGAAAAAGAAAAAACCATCTTCCGCCATCTGCAGATGATCATCGATAGCCGGGGTGAGAAACATGGAGTCCGGGAGTTCCGCAAGCATCTCCTCTGGTACACCCGGGGGCTCCGGGGGGGGTCCGAGTTCCGTTCTCAGGCGGCCAACTGGGTGGTTCACTCCGAAGTCGTGGAGCATATCCAGAAATTTTTCGAAAAAATTCGAGAATGGGATCTTTCCGCTTGACTTTCTTTTTTTTTCTCCTTACATTTTATGGCCATACAGTAAAATAACTTAACCGCGGAGAACGCAGAGACCGCAGAGTCCTTTCTTCGAAAAGGCCATCAATACAAATCAATTTATGTATATTTCGGCATCTCTGCGTCCTCCCGGATCTCTGCGGTTTGTGGCTTTTTTCTCCTTTGGGGAATCAAAATCTTTCTTTCTCTGGATCCTCCGCGGATGAAGACCAGAGGATGAACGAAGAGGAAGCAGAGAGCGCAGAGATCTTTCTATGAACACCCCTCGGGAGTTTGAGGTTTCCGGGAAGCGTTGGAAATGGGACTGCTTTTTCCCTTGCACCCTTGGCCTTGAGCCTTTGGTTGTTTTTATCTCTGCGTGCTCTGCGAGCTCTGTGGTTAAATTTTTTTATTCTCCTTAAATTCTTTGCCCAAAGATCTGCAAACTTGGGTATCCATGAACGGGGGGGCAGGGCAAAAAATGGATCCTGGGGCTTGCCCTACCGCCGGATCAAACGAGAAAGGAAGGACCTTATGAGCAGCGAGTTCAGAACGGTTTGGGTGGAGCCATTGACCCAGTTCTGCCAGAGGGTCTTTGAAAAAATGGGGGTCCCTCCGCAGGATGCCTTCACTACCACCGAAGTCCTGGTACTAGCCGATCTGCGGGGGATTGAATCCCACGGGGTGGCCCGGTTGCGGAGGTATTACACGGGCCTGAAGAACGGGGTCATGGTCCCCAAACCCAATATCAAGGCGGTCCACGAAACTCCCATCACCGCCTTGCTTGATGGAGGGGCGGCGCTGGGCCAGGTGGCCGGGAAGCAGGGCATGAACCTGGCCATCGAAAAGGCCAAGAAAAACGGCATGGGCTTCGTTGCCGTGAGGAACAGCAATCATTACGGCATCGCCGGGTACTATTCGTTGATGGCTCTGAAGAATGACCTGATCGGACTCGCTCTCACCAATTCGGACTGCTATGTGGTTCCTACCTTTGGCCGGGATGTTCTCCTGGGAACGAACCCCATCAGTGTAACCGTCCCGGCCCTGAAGGAAAGACCCTATGTTCTGGATATGTCCACCGCCGTGGCCACCCTGGGAAAGCTGGAGGTTTACAACCGCATGGGAAAGAAACTTCCCCGCGGGTGGGCTACAGACGAGAATGGCCGTTCCTGCGACGACCCCGGCCGCGTCCTGAACAATATCCGGAGCAAGGCCGGCGGCGGACTTCTGCCCCTGGGCGGGGAGGGAGAAGAATTCGGCGGGCACAAGGGCTACGGCCTCGACCTCCTGGTGGATATTTTCTGCGGCGTCCTCCCGGGAATGGCTTACTTGAACCTGTTGTACCCCAAAACGCCGGACGGAAAACCCCTGCCTTCCCTGGTGGGGCATTTCTTCGGGGCCATGCGGATCGATTATTTTCGGCCGGCGGAGGATTTCAAGAAGGATATGGACGATATGATCCGCCGCCTGAAAAACTCGCACAAGGCCGAAGGGCAGGACCGGATTTACGTCCATGGCGAAAAGGAATTCGAACTCGAGGAGAAATACCGGAAAGAAGGGATTCCCCTTTATTTCAAGGTCTATGATGACCTCAAGGCCATCGGGGATGAAGTGGGGGTGCGCTTTAACTTATAAAAAAGCTCATGGCTCATGGCAAAAACATCTTTTGCCCATGAGCTACCAGCTGCGGGTTATGAGCCGCATTGCGGTGAGAGGAGAGGAATAAAGCTGCAGGAATTAGGAGGTAAAGGAGGGTGAAACGATGATCGAATTAGGATGTTCATTAATTATTGAAGCCACTTTGGAACCTGATTTCTTTGGATTTTATTCTCCTGACCTGGAGTGATTCACAGGAATCGGCCATTCCGTCGAAGATTGTATCTATAAAGCAAAGTGGGGAATGATCGAGCATGTTAATCTTTTAAAAGAACGAGGTTTACCCATTCCCTCAAAGAATCCGAATCCAAGAATTATTATCCAAAACCAGGAAAAAGCGTTAATGGCTTGAGTATAGATTGTTGGGATATGGCCTTTTTTCAATATTCTTCCCCGATTTGAACCTTCCGGAGCAACTCCAGCTGGGAATCGGTTCCTTCAACCGCTTCCAGGCCGGCCCATTGCAGAAGGCCGGATACGACCCGTTCGGGCTCTTCCCGGGGATAGGGTCCGGCGGATAAATGGTGAATGAGCTTCATGGTTTTTAGGCCGTCGAACCAGTCGTGGAAACCCTTCCCTAAATTCCGGGAATCGCGGAAATTCCGCTGCAGCCTTTCCCATACGAATTCGAATTTGTTTTCTATTAAAAAATCAAATAGATAGGGAGATATTTTTAAAGCTTTTTCTAGATATTCTTTTCCTTCTCTGCCCGGGCTTTGACTTGCCAAAGCCAGCCAGTCCGCCAGGATTTGAAAGCATTCCACCCGGTAGAATAAGACCGCACCTTCTTTTCGGGAAAGCAGGTCGGTCATACTGCGGCCCGTGCCGAAAGGAACCCGATGCGAGGTTCTCGCCGACGGGTAAACAACCGTTCCTTTCAGCCGGGAGACCCCCCCAGTTTTAGCCAGGTGCTGGAGAAAATAGAAATCTTCACCCGCACCCCGTTGATTCATTCCTCCCATCCGGGCATATCCCTCGGCCGTGCAGGCCATGGCGCTTCCGACGGTGTGAAAGGCGTAGGGGGAGGCTGCCCGCTCCAGCCCAAGGACATAGGTCCGCAAGAAAAGCTCATAACGGTGGATGGCCCGATCTTGCTCGGGATTGACCCCGGGCTGATGACAAAAAGGGATCACCGCCCCCGGGGTCTGCGACTTCTGAAAGTGGAGGGTGATGGCCGGCAAATAATCAGGACGGGCGAGCGTGTCGGCGTCGAGTGAGATGAGGAGGGGAGACGATGGCTGGCTGTAGTTCAGACGGGAAAGGGCCAGGTCAAAACCGATTTTCCGCGCCGTTCCCACTCCACCACCTTTGCCCGGGAGCTCCAGGCCTGGAGAGGCCGCATCCACCCAGGCTAACTGGAGAGCCAGGAGATCACGCCCGCCGGCTGATAACCTCTTGAGGGTCTCCCGGTTGTCCGCCTTCTCGGGGGAAGAGGCGTCTTCCCGGTGGTTGACCACGGCCAGGATCAGAAAGTGGGATAACTGCTCTTGGGGATTTTGGGCGAGAGAACGGAGGGTGGAAAAGAGGAGCCTGCTTTCCGCCAGGGAAGGAATGACGACGGCTCCATCAAAGTCTTTTCTTGCCGTTCCGGCGATTTCCCAGGGGCCGGTGAAGGCGCGGGAGGCCAGGTATTTTTCAATTCTTGAAGGAATCATGGCCGAGAGCTGTTTCATCCCCGGATCGGGTGCGGTGAGGGTCAAGAATCCACCGGGGAACGTTAGTTTTTTAACATGTTCAGGATCTTACCCGCAGGGTTTTGGCCTCCGTCGACCCAGTTAATCCGGATCCCTTGCCGTTCCATCCGGCGGAACCAGGTTTCCTGCCGTTTGGCAAACTGGTGGATCGCAGAGTTGAGTTTCTGAAACATGTCGTTCTTATTCATTTGGCCCTGGAGGTACATGGCCATATACCTGTATTCCAGTCCGTAATCGTCCAGCTTTTCGAAAGAGATCCCTGCCTGGCGGAGATTCTTGACCTCTTCGATCATCCCCTGATTTATCCGTTGGCGAAGACGCTCGGTGATTCTCCTGCGCAGAACCTCCCTCGGCCATCGGATTCCGAAGACCGCCGCTTCCAGATCCGGGAGAGAGGAGGGGCGCGAATCTTCTCCATGGAATTCGGCGATTTCAATGGCCCGAATCACCCGATCCCGGTCCAGGAGGTCGGTGGTGTTATGCAAGCGCGGATTGGCGTTTTTCAGCCGGGCGGCCAATTTGGAGAGAGAGAGGGGGCCAAGCTCTTTCCGGAGGCCCGCGTTCCGGGGCACCCTGTCCATCCGGTATCCCTTCAAAACTGCCTCGAGGTATAACCCGGTTCCTCCGACCAGAATGGGAAGTTTCTTCCGGGCCAGGATATTTTGGAAGGTTTCTGCGAATCGCTCCTGAAATTCGAAGACGCTGAATTCCCGACCGGGGTCAAGGATGTCGATGAGGTGGTAAGAGATCTCTCCGTATTCCTTTAAATCTTTTCCCGTGCCCAGGTCCATTCCCCGGTAAACCTGTCGGGAGTCAGCGGATATGATTTCTCCCCCCAGGGCACGGGCGATCTCCACCCCGACCCGGGTCTTTCCTGATGCCGTGGGGCCTAGAATGGCGAGCAGGTTGAACTCTGGAATAACGCCTCCCTGGGGGAAGAGACAAGAATTTCAATGGCACGATTTTTGAATATAAAATAAGACGAAAAGGGTGAATAACCGAAGTAATTTTAAGCGAACCCAAAAAATAATTTTAATCTGTGGTTTCGTAGAGTTAGAGCCTCGTCCCGATAAAGCCAGAAAGGCGGGCAATCAGGCGCAAGAGATTCAAGATCGTCCTGAAAAATGACGATAATAACCTCGAAGGGTCTTTTCAAGCTGGCGTCCCAACCCAGCCGGCCCTTCAAACCCAAACCGTGGGGGGTAGGGTTGCCCCGCCCTGCCTCCCATTCCTACTCAACCCCAACTCCCAGGGAGGTCAGAGCTTTTCTCCTTTCGACTGACCTCCCACCCACTCTCTAAATTCGGAATGTG
>JAPLIW010000167.1 GCA_026388915.1 Deltaproteobacteria bacterium | reverse complement strand
GAGCTGTTTGGCCAGGTTGACATCGATGGGGGAAGACGCCGCCAGGATGTGCTTGTAAGCAATGGCCCCGGCCCCGATCTGCTTGTAATTCTTCTCCCCTACGGGGCCGATCACCAGGTTCTTATCCGCACACAGCTCGGCCACCCGGCGGAGGGTGTCGGCGTCCTTCTCGTCGTTGGCGCAGCCCCACACGATCAGGGGGACGTCGACGGCTTCGGCCACTTTTTTAGCGATGGCTGCGGCCTCTTCCGACGCCCGGTTCATCCCGTTGGGGTCGGTGCTGGCCAGTTGCAGGCAGAGCATCTCGGCCCCATAGGTGTTCACGCATTTTTTGGCCCAGGCCACAGGATCATTCACCACGTCCTTGAAAGGCTCCAGAGCGGCCTCGGCCCAGTCCTCCGGGGGGGCGTCGTAAATCTCCATGGCGATCCGCGGGAGATGGGGCATCTGCCCTTCGAAGAGATAGAAGGGGTACATGGTCTCCCCTCCCACGGTGATCTTCTTGTCCCCTTTCCCGACGGCAACCTCTTTAATCTTGCCCGTGTAATTCACCTTGGGTATGTCCACGGTTACCTCCATGAAAAGATAGTATGAGTATCAGAGCGATTCGGCGAGTTTCGGGGTAGCTCGAAACTTGAAACTCGAAACCCGGAACTTATTTCAGGCCGGGGTCTTGCGCTTCTCGCTCCCGTACCATTCTTTGCTGAACCAATAACGCTCGCCGTTCTGGAGGTACTTGAGCATTTCCTGCCGGCTCTGGATCTTGCCCCGCCATTGGTGTGGCTGCTCCGGCATCCCCTCTTCGTATTCGGCTCCCACCACCTTCACCTTCTCGCCGCTGAAGAGCGTCTTTTCTTCCAGGTTCTTAGCCAATTCCTTTCTCTCCCTTCCTAATAGAATCAGTTTAAACTTACGATTGGAATGTTGGAATGATGGAATATTGAGGGAAAAAATTAAAACCTTTAAATCCATCATTCCCTCATCCCATTTTTATTATCCTCTCCATCATCCCGGCCACCACCTGCACCGCCGGTGATTCATCCGGCAGGTCCAAGAGGGGTCTTCCCTTCATTTCATACTCCGCTATGATAGCGTCCTCGGGGATTGTCCCCAGTAGGTTTAACCCCAGGTTCTGTATCTCCCGGGAAAAAACCGGGTCCAGCCCATTCGGAGCCCGGTCTACCACCAGGTGTTTTTCCTTTACCGACAGTTTCAATTCCTCGATCAGTTCCCGAATCTTGCCTACCGTGCGAATCCCTTTGAGGGAATAATCCGAGAGAAAGAGCAGTTGATCAACGCCCTGGGTGGTCCTGCGGCTCAGATGTTCCATCCCCGCCTCATTGTCCATGACCACGAAGGGATAGTTCTTGATGAGCAGATCCAGATGGCGGCGCAGGATGTTGTTGGCATAGCAGTAGCACCCCGGCCCTTCCGGGCGGCCCATGACCAGAAGATCCAGTCCCGGAGACTCCACCAGAATCTCATGGAGCTTCATCTCCAGATAGGTCTCCTTGGTCATCCCCGGGGGCAGATTGCCCTTGGTTTCGAAGAAATCCTCTCGCGCCGTCCCCAGGCTCTTGTTCACTTTCAGCCCCAGGGCATCCACCAGGTTGGAGCTGGGGTCGGCATCCACCGCCAGAATGGGCTTCAACCCTCTTTTCCGCAGATAACGAATGATCAAGGCAGAGAGGGTCGTTTTCCCCGTCCCCCCCTTCCCGGCCATGGCAATCACTTTACCCATTTTCCTTCTTTCTTTATTATTTCACGCAAAGGCGCAAAGAACGCAAAGTAAAAATCAATCTTACCAAAACCCCAAAAAACCTATTTTTTTACAATCCATATCTTTTTGTTTCTTGGCGCCCTTTGCGCCTTGGCGTGAGGCATCACTTCCGCGCCAGCCGCGCGCTCACCCCCGGGAATTCGCCCCCATTCGTGTGAGGCAGGAACAGGGCGGCCATGTAATTATCCATGAAAGCGGGGTTCTCGCTCAACTCCACATTGGTCATCATCCGGCAGACCCGCTCCCCTTCGTCGAGCATCTCGTTGCAGAAGGAGATCAGCCGGGCTCCCAGGAGAGAGCCGTTTCCGATGAAGAGAAAACGGTCCAGGGGTAGTTCCGGCAGGAGTCCAATGGTGATCGCCCGTTCCAGGTCGATGAAGGAGCCGAAGGCCCCAGCGATGACCACCTGCTCCAGGCTGGAGACGGAGAGGCCCACCGACTGGAGAAGGGTCACGTACCCGGCATACATCGCCGCCTTGGCCCGCATCAGGTTGTCGATGTCCACTTCGGTGATGACCAGGTCCGAGCCCGTGGCCGTCTCTGCCGCATAGGCCAGAACATATTCGTACCCATCCGATCCGCGGCGGATGCGGCGAGTGGGCAGATCGGCGTTGAACTTCCCTTTGGGAGAGATCACCCCCGCTTCCAGGAATTCGGCGATCATGTTGATCAATCCGGACCCGCAGATGCCCTTGGGCTTGACCATTCCGATGGTCAGAAGCATGGGCTCATAAGAGACGGGGTCGATGCGGAAATCTTCCAGCGCCCCGGTGGTAGCCCGCATGCCGTGCTTGATTCCCCCGCCCTCGAAAGCCGGGCCGGCGGAGCAGGCCGCGGTGACCATCCAGTCCGAGTTTCCGATGACGATCTCTCCGTTGGTCCCGATGTCGATATAGAGCGTCAGAGGCTTGCGTTGGTAGACGCCCGAGCCTAAAACCCCCGAAACGATATCCCCGCCCACGTAGGAGGCGACGGACGGAAAGGTGTAGAGGTGAACGTGGTCTCCCACTTCCAGACCCAGATCCACGGCCCGCACCGGCGGAATGTAATTGGCCACCGGGGTGTAGGGCGACTCCCGGATGTATTTGGGATCCAGCCCCAGGAGGAGGTGGGTCATGATCGTATTTGCGGCCGCGGTCATGTGCGAAACGCGGGTGACATCCACTCCCGACCTAACGATGAGCTCCCGGATCAGGCCGTTGACCGTCCCGATCACGGTTTCCTGCAGCTTTTTGAGGCCCCCGGGCTTCTGGGAGTAA
Source organism: Deltaproteobacteria bacterium (assembly GCA_026388915.1). Taxonomy (GTDB): domain Bacteria; phylum Desulfobacterota; class SM23-61; order SM23-61; family SM23-61; genus SM23-61. The sequence continues at coordinate 473 of JAPLIW010000167.1, read as the reverse complement.
ACGATCCGGGTGATCACATCGTCCCCGTACTGAATCTGGGAATTGTAGTCCAAGGCCTCGGCCAGCGTCTCCTTCTTGTTCAAATCCAGCATTTGCGCCCAGACGGTGGTGGTTCCGATGTCCAGGACGATGGAGTAGTGTTCCTTGGTGGTATCCCCTTCTTCCAGGCTGATCAGTTTGGTTCTCCGCGATCCCCGGAGCTGATACTCTCCCAGCTGCGACTCCATGCGGGTCTGGACCAGGGTGGCGGTCACCTTCCAGTCCGCCTGGCGCAGAACGAAGGGAAGTTTCCGCAGCAGGTGAGAGTCCACCGAGATGTCTTCCATTCCCTGGCTTTTCTTCAGAGCCATGAGAAGCCGGGAAAGATCCGACCGGTTATCCTTCAGGGTGGGGGGTTCAACCTCCAGATGAAACTTGCGCAGCGCCGGATTGAAACACCAGCCCAGGACCAGGGATTCCAGCTCCTGGTGGGA
>JAPLIW010000088.1 GCA_026388915.1 Deltaproteobacteria bacterium | reverse complement strand
GATGTGAATCCCGTTGGTCACGCTGTCGATGGGAATGTCGACTTCGGGAAGAAAAGGCCAGATCTCCCGCCACATGCGGCGCGAGACGGTCCGGTGAAGCTGGCTCACGGCGTTGGTCTTGGAGGAGCTCTTCAGCGCTAGGATGGCCATGTTGAAGGAATTCCGGGGGTGGTTTTCATTGGCCGAACCCAGGGCCATGAAAGCGTCCAGGGAGAGCCCCATGGAGCGGAGGTAATTCCCCAGCAGGGAGCCCACCAGGGAAGAATCGAAAATGTCGATCCCCGCCGGGACGGGAGTGTGGGTGGTGAAAACGCTGCCCGCATAAGCGGCTTCTTTGGCCTCGGCAAAACTGAGGCAGTTCTCTTCCATGAGGTTCCGGATTCTCTCGAGGTTGGCCAGGGCCGAGTGCCCCTCGTTCATATGATAGATGGCCGGCCGGATGCCCAGCCGCCTCAAGGCGCGAATTCCGCCGATCCCCAGGACGATCTCCTGTTTCAGACGCATCTCCCGGTCGCCCCCATAGAGAGCGCAGGTAATGTCCCGGTCATCCTCGGGGTTTTCCACGGTGTTGGTGTCGAGCATATAGAGGGGAACGCGGCCCGCCTGGATCCGCCAGACCCGGATCTTCACCTGGCGGTCCCGGATGGGCACATCCACCGTCAGGGGGTTGTTGTTTTCGTCCCTCTCCAGGATGATGGGAAGGTTGTGAAAATCGTTATCCGGATAGGTTTCCTGCTGCCAGCCGTCGGCGTTCAAATATTGCCGGAAATAACCTTTTTGATAGAGGAGTCCCACGCCCACCACCGGGAGACGCAGGTCGCTGGCAGACTTCACGAAATCCCCGGCCAGAACTCCCAGCCCGCCGGAGTAGATGGGCAGGCAATCGGTCAGCCCGAACTCGGCGGAAAAATAGGCCACGGTGAAATCAACGGGCGTTTCCAGGCCGAAATCGTATTTCCGGTGGTCCTCCCGGTAGCGGCAGAACTCTTCGTGGATGCGGTCCATCTCCAGGAGGAATCCTTCATCCTGAAAGAGCTCGTGGACCCGTTCGTGACTCAGCTGCCCCAGCATGGCCAGGGGGTTGTGTCCGGTCTCTTCCCACAGGTTTGGGTCGATGGAGCGGAAGAGGTCGATGACCAACAGGTTCCAGCTGAACCAGATATTTTTGGCCAGCTCCAGGAGCGGGCTCAGGCGGGAGGGAAGCTGGGGAACGACCGTGTAGAGAATGATGTCTTTCATTTTCAATCCCCCGTGAAGTGTTATCCATTCGCCGAAGGCTTGATGGGCCGGGACACGATAGCGGCGGGTCCGTCAATAAATATCGTGTTTTTGCCCAAAGTGTCAAGAAATTTGGCCGGCGGAGACTCACCCCGGTTCATTCACCCAGGCCTGAGACTACAATCCCCCCCGTATGCCATCCCTTCTTTTTGTTTTTTAATCTTTGATGGTCTCGTAAAAAGCCTCTTAAAGCGTCACCCCGGCGAAAGCCGGGGTCCAGAACATCTTGAAATAACTGGATTCCGGCGCCTGCCCCGGACCCGATCCGGGGTTCGCCGGAATGACGAATTTTATGGATTTTCGACTTTTTACGAGATCATCATATCTCGCCAGGATAAAAAACGATCCAGGGCAAGCTGCCCCGAGGGTTGAGAAAGCCGCAATTCGCCCCGGAAGATACTATATTTTTCGGAAAAAGTCATGAAAATCTTAACTGTTTTCATGGAAGTCACCCCGGTTTCCGGGCCTCCTTCATCTTTTTCCTTGACTGGCCTAACCCCGCAAAAATATAATTTTTTTACCGCATTCTCCTCCGTTTCTTGCGCCCGAACGAAAGGTAGACCTGGACATGCAAGCCCATACCATTTGCCTCCGCTGCCACCAGAAGTGCCATCTTATCGCTGAGGTGGCCGATGGAAAAGTTGTGGCCGTGGTGGACGCGACTCCCATCAACCGCACCCCCCCCTGCCGGGAAGTCTGCCCCATCGGAATGGATGTGCCGGGGTATGTCGTTGCCGCCTCCCAGGGCAGGTTCGATAAAGCCATGGAGATTATTCGCGAAACGAACCCCTTCCCCGGGGTCTGCGGCCGGATCTGTCACCACCCCTGCGAAAAGGAGTGTATCCGGGGCGTCGTG
>JAPLIW010000590.1 GCA_026388915.1 Deltaproteobacteria bacterium | reverse complement strand
CCTGAAAGAGAGGGCGATGGCCGATAACACGCAATATACCTTTACCTTTGACAAAGCCAACAATCGTTATCGATCTTCCGACATGAAGGCGGAGGAATGGAAGTATGCTTCTTCCTTCGGCCAGAGCATCCGGATTACCTCAGTATCCTTCGACTTGGGATCTACGGTCACCTTGGAGACCCGGGGCACTCTGGCCCTGGCGGGAAATATCGTCCTGGCCAACAGTCGAGGTTCCACCGCGACCATCCGCTGCAACCTTTCAGGAAGGACCTATGTGCAGTTCCAGATGAAGTGAAAAAGGCTTCCGCACTTCTGCATTCCGCATTTACGAATGAGGCCATAATTATCGGGACAGGAATTCCGTCTTTTAATCATCCTGGATTCCGGCTTCCGCCGGAATGACAACCAAGAACCCTGCCTTTCTAATGTTCGTCACTCCGGCGAAAGCCGGAGTCCAGTTCCAGATTTTCGAAAGGCAACGTCCTCCAATTGATGTTTAGACTATAATGGACTCCTTCGTAAATGGCCCGCCCGGTCCATGAAATGGAAGCCGCCTCATGGTTTTTGTGCAGAAGGTCCTTGCCCCCGGGCCTGGCATTCACCCGAAGGTCACCTTTCGATGGCGGCGGCCATGGATCTTCCGCTTTGAGCGGTTCCCCGTTTTTCAAGCCTGCCGCCCCTAATTTTCGATGAAGATCTGGTTCCCGCCCCTCTTTTTGGCGGTGTACATAGCTTCGTCGGCATGCTTGACGAAATTGGTCAAGTCGTACTGAGGGTCGAATTCGACGAGGCCGATGGAAAGCTTGATCTGCTGAAGGTAGGGCGTGGTTTCGAAGGTCTTGCGGATCCGTTCCGCCACCTGGGAGGCCTCGACCTGGCTGGCTCCCGGAAGAATGACGGTGAATTCATCGCCCCCGTAGCGATAGGCGGAATCCATCCGGCGGATCGATTTCAGGACCACCTGGGCTACGCTCCGGAGGACCTTGTCCCCTTCCAGGTGGCCGTGGATGTCGTTGAAGACCTTGAAGTCATCCAGGTCGAAGAGGAGCAGGCTGAGGGGGGTGTGCTGCCGTTTGACCCGTTCCATTTCCTTGTCCAGCTCGGTGTAAAAATGCCTCTGGTTGTGCAGTCCGGTCAGCCCGTCAGTGATGGATAATTCGAGGAGTTCCTTCTCCAGCCGGATCTTTTCGGTCACATCCCGCAGGACCGCCAGGATCCCCACCACCACGTTCTTCTCCTTCAGCCGCCGGAAGTTCCCCTCCACGTAGATGACCTTTTCTTCTTTGTTGACGAGCCGGAAGGTGTAACGCTCGGGGGCGTAGTCTCCGCGGATGACCTTCTGGTGGTCATTCACCATCATGGGGATGTCGTCGGGGTGGAGGATCTTGGAAAAATGGAAGCTCCGGATCTCCTTTTCCGTGTACCCGGTCATTCTCAGGAACATGCGGTTGAAAGTGCTGAAGTATCCCTCCCGGTTCAGGTAGAAGATGGCGTCGTTGACCGCCTCGAAGAGTTTCTGATAACTCTGCTCGGTCCGGGTGATGTGGTTGAGGAGGTTCTTGTACTCGGTGATCTCCCGGGTCACGCCCAGGGTTCCCACGGGGTTTCCCTGACCGTCCTTGAGGAGGGAGGCGGAGAGGATGACGGAGATGGTTTTGTCGCCGGGCCCGACGAACTCCGTCTCGTAATTGCGCAGCTTTTCTTTCTTCGCCAGGACCTTCATGATCTTTCGGGCTTCCCGCTCTCCTCCGGTGTAGAACTGGGAAATCTTTTTTCCCAGGAGCTCTTCCTTGGGAAGACCGAACATCTCTTCGGCTCCCCGGCTGGCAAAGGTGAACTTCCCGTGCAGATCGGTGGCCATGATGGGATCGGCCGAGCGGTCGACGATGTTTTCCAGAAAGGTTTTGATCTGCCCTTCCCGCTTCTTTTCCCGGGATAGGGTTTTCAATCGCTCCTGGAGTTTTTCGTAGGATCGGGCGTCCTCGATGGCCACGGCCGCCTGATCCGCCAGAGCACGGAGGAGCGCCAGCTCCACGGCTCCATGCGGCCGGGCCTCCCGGCGCAGAAGGGTGATCGTTCCCAGGGTCGATTGTCGCCCCCGTAGGGGCAGGGAGAGGGCCGAGGTGAACCCTTCTTTCTGCGCGGCCCGGGCCCACGGTTCGGCGGGTTCTTTCATCAGGTTGGACGCGGAGACCGGCTTTTTCTGGCGAAAGGCGGATCCGGAAACCCCCCGGCCCGGCTTCAGGGGAGCGGCGAATTCCCGGCCCGCTCCCTGCCGGCAGGCGGCCTCCAGGAGGTTTCGTTCCCGGTGCAGAAGGTGGATCAGACATCCGTCCCCTCCCGCAAGGCGGGAAGCCAGACGGGCAATATTCCGGAGCGTGGGTTCCAGCCCCGCCTTCGGGTCGAGCGAGCGGACGAATTCGACCCCCCGGGAAAATTCTTGGGGCGAGACGCAGGGTTCTTTCAATGACCCGGCGGGTTTCTTTTTCCCTTTCCCGTTGGCTGGGGCTATCATGGAAACCCTAGCAGAGAGGAAACTGGAGCGAGAAGTTTTTTAAAGAATACAAGATCTCATCCTCCGGCAAATGATCTTCCGGAGACTCGAAATTCTTGTCTCCCGGAAAAAACCGAAAGCCTGATTTTCCGCCTGCTTTAGAGGGGCTTCAACCCGGCGCCAATATTGCACTTTGGTCATTTTTTGTCAACTTTTTTCTTAAATCATTCTAGGGTCATTTTGGAGAACAGGGGAATCCGTTAAGAGTAAAGTGACATTTTTCGCCAGCGGACTCGAGTGGAATTCATGAGGGGAGAGAGTACGCATGGTCGCTGGTTGTATTGACACCCCCCTGGGTTTCCGATAATCTTTTAATGAAAAGAATGGAATAATGGAATAATGGGATGGCAGATAAATAATGCTTTTGTCCAATATTCCAATATTCCATCATTCCATTTTTTCAGTATTTTTTTGCAGTCAGGAAATTTGGACCCATGGCCCGCGTTAAATTAGCGAAAAATGCCGGTTTCTGCATGGGAGTCCGCCGCGCGGTGGATAAGGCTCTGGACGCGTCCCGGAAAAAGACCGGCCCCATCTATACCTACGGCCCCCTGATTCACAACCCCCAGGTCCTCGAGATTCTGGAGGGGAAGGGAATCAAGCCGCTGCAAGAGGGAGATTTAGAAGAAGTTTTATGCTCGGGGGGAAACGGGGGTACGCTGATCATCCGCGCCCACGGGGTAAGCCCGAAAGAGAGGCGGAAGATCAAAGATACGGGGGTCAGAATTCTGAACGCCACCTGCCCCCATGTGGAAAAAGTCCAGGGAATCATCCATCGCCACGCCAAGGATGGCTATGCGATTGTCATCATGGGCGAGAAGGACCATGCCGAAGTCATCGGACTCTTGGGGTACGCCCGGGGGAAAGGATATGTGGTCAACAATCTGGAAGAGCTGGAGTCCCTTCCCCCGCTGGATAAAGTCTGTCTGGTGGCCCAGACCACCCAGGATCAAAAGCGCTTCCAGTCCCTGGCCGATGCGGTGCAGAATAAGTACCCCGGGGCGAAGATCTTCAACACCATCTGCGACTCCACTCACCGGAGGCAGGATGAGATCCTGGCCCTGGCCAAGAGAGTGGAAGCCATCATCGTCGTGGGGGGCAAGGGGAGCGGGAACACCCGCCGGCTGGCCAAAATTTCGGAAGAGGCCGGAGTCCCCACCTTCCATGTGGAGACGGAGAAAGACCTGGACCTTCAGGCCCTGTGCGGTTATGCGGTCATCGGCGTCACCGCCGGCGCGTCCACTCCCAACTGGCTGATCCTTCGGGTGGTGGACCGCATCCATGAACTGCGGGGCCGGGGCGGCGTGGCTTCGCGCGCGGAGACGCTGGGACGGCTGGCGGCCATCAGCTATCTGCTCCTGGCTTTCGGAGCGGGCTGTTTGACCTACGCCAGCGTCCTGCTCCAGGGGCTGCCCCTCGAGCTTTCCTGGGTTTTCATCGCCGCTCTCTATGTTTTTTCCATGCATGTTTTGAATCGCCTAGCGGACAAGGCTTCCGAGAATTTCAACCAGCCGGGGAGGTCCGAATTCTACCGGCGGTACGGAACCTGGATGGTCTCCGCCGGAATCGCCTCCGCCGTCTTCGCTCTCACCCTGGCCTGGTTTGAGGGGCTTTTCCCCTTTCTGCTTCTCTTGGCGATTTCCGCCCTGGGGATGATCTACAACCTGCGTCTCCTTCCCGGCCGGCCGAGGAGCCGTTTCCACTACCAGAGATTGAAAGACCTTCCCGGTTCCAAAACTCTTCTGGTGGCGCTGGCCTGGGGAGTGGTGACTTCCCTCCTGCCGCCCCTGGCCCAGGAAGGCCGGCTTCTTCCCGCAACTCTGGTGGCTTTTCTCTACACCTCCATCCTGGTCTTTGTCCGGTCCACCCTCTACGATTTCAAGGATATCCAGGGCGACCTCATGGTGGGGAAGGAAACCATCCCCATCGTCCTGGGGAAGTGGAACACAGAGGCCCTGGTGGTCCTGCTGCTCATCTTCCTGGGAGCCGTCCTGACCGCGGCTGCAACCCTGGGATGGACCACGTCGCTGGCTTCTGTCCTCCTGATTTCCCTGGGCTACGTGGTCTCCTACTACTACCTTTACCGGCAGAAGATCACCGCGTGGGGCTTCCTCTTCGAATGGGCGGTGGACGGAAGCTTCATCTTCGCCGGCCTCCTGGCCTTCCTCTGGGCGATGGGTTAAGAATAGGAGCGTGCGCCAAGGGCGCACTTGAGGAGCGTCACGCCATGGCGTGACTCGAGGAGCGGTCGCTCCGCTCCCTTGAGGA
>JAPLIW010000316.1 GCA_026388915.1 Deltaproteobacteria bacterium | reverse complement strand
CCGTTGACGGCCGTTTTCTCCTGCGCCGGAATCTCCCAATAGGCCGCCAGACCGATGAAATGATCGATCCGAAGCAAGTCGCAGAGGCGCCCGTTCTGTTCCATCCTCCGGATCCACCAGTCAAACCCCGTGCGACGTAACTCATCCCAGCGGTAAATGGGATTCCCCCAGAGCTGGCCGGTCTTACTGAAATAATCCGGCGGGACTCCGGAGACCACGTAGGGTTTTTTGTCGGCGTCCAGCTTGAAGATCTCCGGATGCATCCACAGGTCCGCGCTGTCGTAGTTCACGTAAATCGGGAGGTCTCCGATGATCTGGACACCCCGCTGGTTGCAATAATTCTTCAGGGCCGACCATTGCTGGAAGAAGGTGTGCTGGAGGAATTTCTCCCTCTCCAGAAGAGGAGCGAGTTCCCGGTCCAGCGCCTTCAGAGCCTCCGGGCCCCGGTCTCGTACCTCCGGCGGCCAGTCCCCCCAGGCTTTTCCTCCGAAATGAGAATGGATGGCCACGAAGCGGCAGTAGTCTTCCAGCCAGAGGGCATTGCGGGAGCAAAAATCCTGGTAATCCCTGCCCGGCTTTTTCTTCTGGAAGCGGTCGAAGGCCCGATCGAAGAGCTTCTCCTTGTAGGAGATAACCGTGGGAAAATCGACATAAGAAGCGGATGAGACGGGGGGAGAAGAAATTTCCCCGTCGGTCAAAAGGCCGTCCCGGGCCAGAAGCTCCGGGCTGATGAGCAGGGGGTTCCCGGCGAAGGCCGACCGCCCGAAATAGGGCGAGTTTCCGCCGACGGGGTGGACGGGAGTTAAGGGGAGGATCTGCCAGTAACGCTGCCCGGCCCGGGCGAGAAAGTCGGCAAACTGGTAGGCCGAAGGACCGAGGTCCCCGATCCCATGGGGTGAAGGAAGAGAGGTGATATGAAGAAGGATTCCTCTTCCTCTGCGTTTCATGGTTCCTCCAGATTCGTTCTATCCGGCCGGCGACAACGGATGTTCATCCGTCGGAGAGCTTCACTGCATTCCGGGGGCAAGCGCCTCCAGCCCAACTTCCCCGTGGCCTTTGCAATGGAATCATTTTAACATGGATGGCTGAGTCACGACTCAATATTTCATCCTGCTAACGGCGTACAGCGAGAACCAAAGAGGTTTGAGGAAGGGTGTTTAGAAGAAATGCGGGACATGCTCAGGGCATCGTAGGGGCGATCCATGAATCGCCCCTTAACATCGATGAAGCCATCTACCTGGGAGAGCTGTAAAATTTCCTTGATTTTTTGAGGCTTTCCTAGAATAATAAGGCGCCATTCAGGTCCTGATAATTTTGTGAACCTAACCCCTAACCTTATGGGGGAAGTCGTGAAGATTGGGTCCAGAAGATGCCCTTATAAAGGCTCCGGAGGGAGGCGGATCTTCCCTTGAAGCCTTTTTTATTTTTTCCTGAGCTCCCGAAGAGGAGCTATCAAAAAAAAGGAGGTAAGTCAAATGCGTACGATCTTGTTGGTCGGCTTTATGGCGCTTTTTCTTTTCTCGGGTCAGGCTCTGGCGCAGCCTCTGGCCAAGCATCTGGTGGACTCCAAGCCCGGGGAAGCCGTGTTGATGAGCCTCGGGGAATGGTTTGCCGCCCATCCCTTGAAGGAGGGAAAAGTCAGGAATGAGAGGGTCTATGAGTCATCCCGCGACACCATCAACTTGCTCATCGTCAAGGACACCACCATCGGCCGCCATCTGCACACGAATGTCGATGAGATTGTCTATGTTTACAAGGGAACGGGGGAAATGAACATTAACGGCAAATGGGTGCCGGTGAAGGCCGGGGACCTGCATGTCTGCCCGCGGGGCGTCGCCCATGCCACCCGGGCCGGTGCTGAAGAACTGTGGGTCATTTCCATCTTTTCCCCGCCCATGCCCGCGGCCGGAGACCGGGTAACGATAGAATAAAAGGTGATGGGTTCCCATCATAAGTGGGGGCGGTTCGTGAACCGCCCCTACGAAGGTTCCATGTAGGAAACTCTCCTTTACAGTCCAGTTTCTCCAACCATCCACCCTAACACGGATAGGTACCTATAGCCCGCGAGAAGAGAACAACCTCGAATTTCATTCTTGAAAGGAGAATGACCATGAAAGCAAAAGAGACCGCCATCGTTTTCATCGAGTTCCAGAACGATTTCTGCAAAGAAAAAGGGGCCCTGTACGAGGGAGTGAAGGACCAGATCAAGGCCCAGAATACGGTCAAGAATGCCCAGGATTGCATCCAGAAAGCCAGGGGGAAATGCCTGACCCTGCTCGTGCCCATCCTCTTCGAGCAGGACTATCTGGATGCGGGATGCCAGGGAGTCCTGGGTCCAATCCACGGCAACGTCATGAAGGCTAAAGCTTTCCGGAAAGGAACCTGGGGCGGAGAGATCATCGATGAGTTGAAACCCACGAAGCAGGACATCGTGGTGGAGGGGAAACGAACCCTGGATGCCTTTAACTCCAGCAACCTCGACTTCCTCCTCCGGGTCAACTGCATCAAAAACGTGGCTTTCTGCGGATTCCTGACGAATGTCTGCGTGGAAGGCACCGCGAGATCTGCCTACGACAAGGGCTACAAGGTGTTCTTGCTGAAGGACTGCTGCGGGGCGATTTCCGCCGAGGAGCAAAAATATGTGGAGACGAAGTTCTTCCCCTACATGGGCGAAGTCCTGACCCATGGCGAGTTTTTGAAAAGGTTGGAGTGAAGAATTCCCTCTGCCCCTCGTAAGAGTTTTCCTGGGCGGTCCTATCCCGGTAGTTTGTATTTCCCGATCCGGTCGTTGTGCAGGCTGTCCAGGTAGAGATATCCCCCGTATTCCCGGGCGGAGGTAATCTCCTTCAGGTGGTTTCCCGTCGGCTCGTGGAGGCTCTGGGTGATCTTTCCCTGTTCATCCAGGGCCAGGACAATGCCGTAGGGTTTTGGTTTTGGCCAAAATGCCTTGGGCAGCTTGGACATCTGTGCTTTGATGAAAGGAGAGGGATGTAATTTATCTACCGCGTCATTGCGGACCGTAAAGAGCGCCAGCCAGAATGTGCCTTTCCGGTTGCTGGAAATGTTGTCTGGAAACCCGGAAAGGTTGTCGATGAAGACCTCGTGCGTTCCCGCCTTGGGTCCTTTCAGCCAGTAACGAACCATCCGATAACGATAGGTCTCATTCACCAGGACAAAATCCTCCTTCATGTTTGATCGTGGGGCCTTTGGCTATTTGCCTCATTTATCCGAAATCTTCCCCCATTTCAAGAGATAAATTGGTCTTGCTCCGAAGTATATAAGAATGGAATGCTGAGTTGACCGCCGGCTCAAGAAAGCGCTATGATGGTTCAGTATTCGGTGAAACGGCAGAAAGGAGATAGCCAATGAGAAGTATAGCTTTGCTTATCGCAGGAATGTTCTTGCTCGGAGTCCATGGCCCTGCATGGGGAGACGCGACGATTGAATCGACGATCAAGTCCAGCGGTTTCAAAGGGATGGGGGCCTTAGAGGGAGCCGCGACCAAGAGGTACCAGGGGGAAAAGATGTGGGATTCATCGTCCTCCAAGTTCACCGGAGCGATCCTTTCCAGGATTGCCGGCGGGAGCGAAAGCGCCACCGTCACCCGGGTGGACAAGGGAGTCTACTGGGTCCTGGACCCGAAGAACAAAACTTATACCGAAAGACCGATCGAAGCTTTCAAGAAGGACGAAACGGGAAAAGAGCGGCAAGAGCAGGAAAAGCCCAAAGTCCGGGTGACCAAGTCCGAATTTTCGGTGAAGAAAACCGGCGCCTCCGAAACCATCAACGGGTTTCCCTGCGAGGAATACCTGGTTACCTGGCTCCTGGAAATGGAGGATTTGGAAACCAAGGCCAAGTCCCGCAGCACGATGACCCAAAACCTCTGGACCACCCCGGAGACCGCAACGATCCGGAAGGTACAGGCAGAAGAGAGGACGTTTCATAAGGCCTACGCCCAGAAGTTGGGACTCCAGATTTCTCCGGAAGAGGCCAAGCAGATGGGAATCGAGACCTTTGCCGCCATGTCCGGGGCATCCAAACAGGAGATCGAAAAGGGATTCGCGAAGGTTCGGGAAGAGATGGCCAAGATCAAGGGATACCCCATCCGGACAGTGGTGAACTGGTCGGTGGAAGGTGAGAAAGCAGCAACTGCGCAGAAAGAGGGGAGCACCCCTGGGGAATCCTCTTCCGAAACACCCAAGAGCGTTGGAGGATTCTTGAGTGGGCTGAGTAAGGGGATTACCCAGAAAGTGATGGGGGACAAGGGCTCCGCCCCGGGCCAGAAGGAGGGAGGATCCTTCTCCAGCACTTATGAAGTGAAGGCCATCAGCGCGGATTCAATTCCCGCGGATGTGTTTGAGATCCCCTCGGGGTTTTCCAAGAAATAGCCACAGGAAATTGCCTGGATCTATTTCCCCCGGAAAAGCGGATTTCTTTTTTCCGCCCTGGCCTTCAGGGCTTCCCGGAAGTCTTCGGTCCCGAAGGCTTGGTTGAGGCCTTCGTTTTCCCTGTCCAGCGCCTCGGTGATCTCTTTCAGCAGGGGCTTGTGGAGGGCTCTTTTGGCCATCCGGATCGCCATCCACGCTCCCCCGGGGGGAATCAGCTTCAAGGCCATCTCTCGGGCATAGGGAATCAATTGTTCGTGGGGCAAAACCTTGTTGACCAGCCCCAGTTCGAACATCTGCTGCGCCGTGATCCGCTCCCCGAAATACATGATCTCCTTGGCCCGCTGGAATCCCAGGAGCCGGGGCAGGAGATAGCTGGAGGCCAGCTCCGGCAGGATCCCGATTTTCACGAAGGGCAATTGAGCCCAGGCGTGCTCCGAAACATAGATCAGATCGGCGCAGGACAGGCACATGGTGAAAGCCCCCCCGACGGTGAGTCCATTGACCGCGGCGATGACCGGCTTGTCGAACTGCCACATCTTCAGGGTGAGCTTCTTCTGGGCGATGTCCGTGAAATCGATCTGGCCTTTGAACTCCTCCCTCATTTTGACCATGGCCGCCAGGTTGAAATAACCTCCGCTGCTGAAGGCTTCCTTAGTGGGGTCGTTGGAATCCGGGTCTTTGGCCCCGGTCAGGATCATCACCCTCGCCCCCTCGTCCTTCTCCATGGCTTCCACCGCCCAAAATAATTCCAGAAAGGTGTAGGGGCTCATGGCGTTTTTCCGTTTCGGAGTATTGAGGGTAACCATGACGATGCCGGTCGCCTCTTCCTTTTCGTATTGGATATCCCGGAAATCTTTGACCTCCATATGCACTCCCTTCCTGGCGGAGAATCATTGATCAATGGTCAATGATGATCTCGTAAAAAGTCTCTTGGAGCGTCACCCCGGCGAAAGCCGGGGTCCAGAACATCTTGGAATAACTGGATTCCGGCGCCTGCCCCGGACTCGATCCGGGGTTCGCCGGAATGACGAATTCTATGGAATTGCGACTTTTTACGGGTTCATCATCATTGGTCAATGGACATTACTCATTGCCCATTGGGTATTGCCTATTGATCATTGAGCTATTGGTTCCCTTGAATCTTCTCGGCGATCTGTTCCAGCAAAGACTTGAGTTCTTCAAAGTCTTTCTTGCCCGCCAATGCTCCGCCTTCCGCACCCTGTCCCTCCCAAATAGGCTTCAGCTGTATTTCCCATCCTTCCAATTTTCCATCTTTCCATTTTCCTTTGGCTGGTGTCAATTTCAAAGTGGGGCTTGACCCCCAGACTCTTCAGATTTTCTTGGCTTGTGCCGCGGCGGGCTACGCTGATGCAAGAATCGCGAATTTTTCCTTGCTTTGAGCAAAGTGAAGAGGGTAAGAAAAGCAGGGGGATACCATTCCCGGCGCAGAAATGCTAAGATTCCTCGTAAAAGAACCGAGGGCAAGGAAATCCCTCTTCACAGATTTCCAAGGAGATCGTAAAAAATGGATCACCCAATCCAGTTCCTCTTGGCCATTGCCGGTCTAGCCATTGGGGTTCTTTTGACCTGGCTGATCCTGCGCGAACGTCTGCGGGCAAGAGAGCAGCAGGTCCAGGAATTCAGGATTTCCGTGCAGACCAAAGATGAGCAACTGGCCCGGCTCCAGGGCGAAACTACAGAATTGAAAATGGAAGTGACCGAGCTGGACACCAAGATCGGAGAAGAGCGGAAAGCGGCCGAAGAAAAGCTGGCGATTCTGGATGAAGCCCAGCAGAAGCTTTCCGATGCCTTCAAGGCGCTCTCGGCGGAAGCCCTCAAAAGCAATAATCAATCCTTCCTCGATCTGGCCAAAACGACCCTGGAAAAATTCCAGGAAAGGGCGAAAGGGGACCTGGAGATGCGCCAGAAGGCCATCGATGCCCTGGTCCAGCCCCTGAAGGAATCGCTGGAAAAAGTGGACGGCAAGATTCAGGAGATCGAGAGGAACCGCACCAGCGCTTATGCCAGCCTGACGGAGCAGATCAAGATGCTGGCCTCCAGCCAGTCCCTGCTGCAGAGCGAAACGGCCAACCTGGTGAAGGCGCTCCGGAGCCCGACGGTCCGGGGAAGGTGGGGGGAGATTCAACTGAAGAGGGTGGTGGAGATCGCCGGAATGCTGGAATACTGCGATTTCGTCCAGCAGGAGTCCGTGACCACGGAAGACGGCCGGCTGCGCCCGGACATGGTGATCAAGCTGCCCAACAACAAAAACCTGGTGGTGGACTCCAAAGCTCCCCTGCAGGCCTACCTGGAGGCCCTGGAAGCCCCGGATGATGAGACCCGGCTGTTAAAACTCAAGGACCACGCCCGCCAGATACGCAATCATCTGTCAAAATTGAGCACCAAGGCCTACTGGGACCAGTTCAAGCCCACCCCGGAGTTTGTTATTTTATTCCTGCCCGGAGAAATCTTCTTCAGCGCGGCCCTGGAGCAGGATCCGAGCCTCATCGAGGCTGGGGTGGATCAGCGGGTCATCCTGGCCACGCCCACAACCCTGATTGCCCTTCTGCGGGCCGTGGCCTACGGCTGGAGACAGGAACTCGTGGCCGCGAATGCCCAGGCCATCAGCGAGCTGGGAGGGGCTCTTTATGAAAGGCTCCGCACCCTGTCCGGGCATTTTGCGGACCTCCGCAGGGGTCTCGATCGCGCGGTGGATGCCTACAACAAGGCCGTAGGGTCTTTTGAAGGAAGGGTATTGGTGTCGGCCCGAAGGTTCAAAGATCTGGGGGTGTCGACGGGGGAAGAGATTGAAACCCTAGAGGTCGTGGACAAATCCACCCGGCCCATTGCTGAAGACGATTTGGCACCGGTTCCAGAAATTCCGGATAAGAAAGAAGAAATAAGGGCCTTGCCCGGCGGGCAAGAGTAACCATCCGCATATCATTTTGCCACGCCGCTGACCTCGCTCGAGAATCCGCTCTTATTGTTTTTTTTATCGTAGGCAACCAACGCCAGGTAATATTTTTTCCCCTTTTCCAGGGCGGTTAAAGTATATTCCATGGCGCCGGTCGATGACTTGGAAGGATTCCCGATGTCCACGCAGTTATTATAGCTGCCTGGAGCGGTTCCATAATAGATCCGGTAGCCTGCCAGGTCGGGTTCCTTGTTGGGGTCCCACGCGAAGGTTATCGCCCCGCCTGCAACCGCGGAGCCTGCAGAGGGAGAGCCGGGTCTGCAGGTTATTTCAGTGCTTTTCACTTCAGCGCTTCTATTCTCAGTGCTTCGACAGGCGATTATACTGAGCATAAAAAAAATGAGGAAAAGGGGGAAAAACCATTTTTTTCTCATGACCAAACCCTCCTTCCGTATAACACCGAGAAACGGAAAGCAGAATCGTTTCTGACCCGGCCTTCGATTATTTTTCCATTCAACTTAATGGCAAGCCCCTTCTGTGAAAGGGATAAAATATAAAAACCCCATTCCTCAAAGACGAGAAATGGGGTATCCAACTGGCCATAACATGACTTCCGCCGAACAAGATGGGGAGCCTAAATTTGATGATCTCGTAAAAAGTATTTTTTAGTAACTGCCCAAAATAATTTATTTCTTTGTTATTTTTTTCTTGTTTTTCCCTGTCTGGAATTGTATAATATATATGTAAAATCAATTACTTACGGGGAAACGACATGGTTTTTA
>JAPLIW010000165.1 GCA_026388915.1 Deltaproteobacteria bacterium | reverse complement strand
ACCATCGCCCTTCTGTTGCCCGTCACCTTCAATCTTCCCCCGGCCACGGCCATCATCATGCTCTCCGGGATCTTTTACGGGGCCATGTACGGAGGATCAACCACGGCCATCCTGGTGAACATCCCGGGGGAAGCGGCCGCGGCCATCACCTGCATCGACGGGTACCAGATGGCCCGCCGGGGAAGGGCGGGGCCCGCCCTGGGGATAGCCGCCTTTGGTTCCTTCATCGCCGGGACCTTCGGCGTGTTCCTCCTGATGCTCGTCGCCCCTCCGGTGGCGGAGGCGGCGTTGAAGTTCGGCCCCCCCGAGATCTTTTCGGTCATGGTCCTTGGATTGACCATTCTCAGTTACCTGAGTTCGGGCTCTCTCCTCAAGGCTTTCATCATCGCCCTCGTGGGCCTGTTCGTCGGGATGGTGGGAATCGACATTTCCGGCATCTATCGTTTTACCTTCGGAATTCCTGATTTTTTTGACGGAATCGGCCTCGTTCCGGTCCTCATGGGCCTGTTTGGCGTGGCCGAGGTCCTGCTCAACCTGGAGCAGATCATCACCCGCCAGGTATTCGAAAGCAAAATCAAGGGGCTCCTTCCCAATCGGGAAGACTGGAAGCTTTCGGCCCTGCCCATTGTCCGGGGGACTTTCATCGGGTTTCTGTTGGGAGTGATCCCCGGCCCCAGCAACACCATCTCTTCCTTTGTCTCCTACGCCATGGAGAAGCGCCTGTCCAAGAGTCCGGAACGTTTCGGGAAGGGAGCGATCGAAGGGGTGGCCGGCCCGGAATCGGCCAACAACTCTGCCTGCGCCGGGAATTTCATCCCGGTTCTGACCCTGGGAATCCCCACCAGCGCGGTCATGGCGGTGATCGTGGGGGCGTTCATCATTCATGGAGTGACGCCGGGCCCCCTGTTGATCAAGAATAATCCGGACATCTTCTGGGGGACCATCGCCAGCATGTACATCGGGAATGTCATGCTCCTCATCCTCAACCTGCCCCTGATCGGAATCTGGGTGAGAGTCCTGAAGATTCCCTACGGCATTCTCTTTCCCCTCATCCTCCTTTTCTGCTTCGTGGGGGCCTATGCCAACAACAACAGTCTGGCGGAACTCAATGTCATGATTTTTTTCGGGCTGGTGGGGTACCTGATGAAGAAGACCGGCTTCGAGCCGGCACCCTTGGTCATGGCCTACATCCTGTGCCCGTTCCTGGAAGAGGCCTTCCGCCAGTCGCTCATCAAGTCCCACGGGGATTTCTCCATTTTTGTCACCCGGCCCATCTCCGCCACCATTCTGGCTCTGGCCCTGGCGGTCATTCTAATGAACGTGTTCAGCGGGATGAAACAGAGGAGAATGAGTCTTTTGCGGAAGTTGAAAGAATAAGCTTGAGAAACTTATCCAAGGAGGAGACCATGAATATCCGAGCAAAAAAAATCTGGACTTTTCTAGCGTGCGCAGCGGGGCTGGGGTTATTGGCCGGGACGGCTTTCTCCCAGGAGAAATTCCCCGACCGACCCATCCAGTTCATTATCCCCTGGGCTGCGGGGGGAGGAGGGACCGTGAATGCCCAAGCCCTCCAGCCTCACTTCGAGAAGGCGATCCAGGGGAGCATCCAGATCGTCAACAAGCCGGGAGGGGGAGGGACCATCGCCTGGAACCACGTGGCCAATGCGGCTCCGGACGGCTACACGGTGGGGGTCACCAATCAGAGTTTTATCTTAACTCAATACACCACCCGGACCGGAGTGAACTTCAAAAAGGTCGATCCCATTATTATGGTCATCGACATGCCCGCGGCCCTGGCGGTCAAGACGGACGCGCCCTGGAAGAACTTCAAGGAGTACATCAGCTACGCCAAGGCCAACCCGGGAAAAGTTCAGATGGGCAACTCGGGCATGGGGGCCAACTACCATGTCTCCGCCCTGGGCATCGAAATGGTCACCGGGGTGAAGCTTACCCACGTACCCTTCAAGGGCGCCGGCCCGTCGATTACCGCTCTCCTGGGGGGGCACGTGGATTCTGCGGTGTCGGAGCTCCCCAGTCTCCTTCCTTATGTGGAGGGGAAGAAATTCAGGCTCCTGGTGGTCGGCTCCCCCGAGAGAAATTTCGCGGTCCCCGACGTCCCCATCATGAAGGAAGAGGGATATGAACAGATATTGATCGGGGCCTGGTATGTCTGGAGCGTTCCCAAGGGAGTTCCGAAAGACCGGTTCCAGAAGCTGCATGACGCCTTCAAGGCGGCCATGGAAGCCCCGGAATACCGCCAATTATACCGGAAGCTCGGAGGGGTGGCGAGATATATGGGGCCCCAGGAGCTACCCGCCTTTTATGAGCAAGAGGACAGGAAATTGAAGAGGCTCATCGACTACAGCGGTTTCAAACCGATTGAATAGGCTCCGCAGGGGTGGGTTTCAAACCCGCTCCTACAGGGTCTTGGTTAACAGGGCCAAGAAGTAGAGGAATGGAATAAAGGCTTGAAAAGAATCCGAAAGGGGTGGGAAGAATGGCTAGGCAGGCCAGTGCAGAACAGTATGAAGACAAATTTCCTCGCTCCAGGGAAATGTTTGAAAGGGCGGAGGGGATGGTTCCCCGCGGGGTGGCCCATGATGCCTGGCAAGTATCGCCTTTCCCCCTTTTCATGACCCGGGCCCGCGGGTCTCACATCTGGGATGTGGACGGGAACGAGTTCATCGATTACTTTGGGGGTCACGGGGGGAAAGTGCTCGGCCACGCCCATCCGGTCGTGGTCCAGGCGGCAAAGGAACAGCTGGAGAAGGGGGTTCAGTTCGGCACCTGCTGTGACCTCATGCTGGATTGGGCGGGGATCATCCAGAAGCTGATTCCTTCAGCCGAGCGGGTCGAGTTCACCAACTCCGGGACGGAAGCGGTCATGCTCGGAGTCCGCCTCGCCCGGGCCTACACCGGAAGGAAAAAGATCATCCGGTTCCAGTTTCACTTCGCCGGGGCCTACGACGCGGTTATGGTGGGCTACAAGAAGCCTTTCCAGGTGTCGGTTTCGGGTGGAGTCCTTCCTTCGGCGGTCGAAGACACGATCGTCCTTCCCATGAACGAAGAAGCAGTCCTGGAAGAGGCCCTGCGGAACCGGGATGTGGCGGCGGTGATGGTGGAGGCTGCCGGCGCCAGTTCGGGGGTCGTCGGCATTAAACCCTCTTTTTATCAAACCATGAGGGAATTGACGGAGAAATACGGGACCCTGCTCTTATTCGATGAAATCGTGACCGGGTTCCGGTACTCCCCCGGCGGGGTTCAGGCAGCGGTGGGGGTGACTCCGGATTTAACCACCCTAGGCAAGGGCATCAGCGGGGTCATGCCGGGGGCGGGCGCCATCGTGGGAAAGAAGAACGTCATGGAGATGTTTCTTTTCAAAGACGAAGACTGGAACCGGTACCAGCGGGTTTCCCATTTCGGCACCTTCAACGCCAACCCCCTCTGCGCGGCCAGCGGCATCGCTTACCTAAACGTCATCGCCACCGGCCAGCCGACCCAGGATGCCAACCGCAACGCCCGGAAGCTGCGGGACGGCATGCAGGGAAAACTGGATGAAAGGGAGATCCCCGGCTGCATTTACGACAGCAATTTTTCCGTGGTTCATGTTTATTTGGGAAAATGCGATCTCCAGGGGCAGTGTGCCCGGGTGGTCTGCCTGAATGCCGGCAAAGAACGTCCGTCGGATGTCGGCGAAGCCCTCTACCGAAATTTCGCCCTCCACGGGGTGAAGTCCGCCGCCCGAGGCTATGACCTCTACGTCTCCGCCGTCCATTCGGGAGAGGACTTGAAAAGAACGATGAAGGCCTTTGGGAATTGTCTGGACACGATGATTGAAGAAAAAACTTTAAGGTAATGTAAACCCCCAGCTTTGCCGGAGGACTCATAGATTTTGACATTTCCGATATGCCTGGGTCGTGGCCCGGGGGCGAGGAGCTTGTGCGCAAAAAGCATCGGCCCATTGAATTTCGGATTTCGAATTGCGGATTTCGGATTTTGGGGTTTTCTTTTTCAATCCGCATTCCGCAATCTACATTCCGCAATTTCTGATGCCCGATCAAAGGCCACCTTCAGGTAGCCCTCAGTTGGAGGGCTTTGAGCGGTTCCCGGATTTTCAAGCCCCCGGCTCTGCCGGAAGTCATGGCTTATGGTTTATGGATAGGAAAACCCTGATTCTCTCCGCTTCCGAGGTCCTAAGCTGCCTGGATCTCGATGAAACTTTCCGGGTGGTGGAAGAAACCTTTCGGGAGGCCGGTTTGGGCCGGACGATCCTTCGGCCCAAGCTCTTCATGTATCTGCCGGGTGAGGGGCACGGTGATTTTATGTTTGCCGGCCCGGCGAGCGTCCCCTCGGCTAAAGCCGTAGGGGTGAAGATTGTCACCGGCTATAAAGCCAACCCGGAGAGATTCGGATTACCCCACATCCTGGCGCTCATGATCCTGACCGACCCGGAGAACGGCTACCCCCTGGCTGTTTTCGACGGGACCCATCTGACTACTTTCCGGACCGGTGCCATGACCGCCGTAACCGCCAAATACCTTGCCAACCCGGATTCCGGGGTTTTGGCGGTCATCGGGGCCGGGACTCAGGGGAGGTCCACGGCGAAGGCGCTCAGCCGGATCTTCGCCCTGCGGGAGATCCATCTCTATGACCTCGATTCCCGGGCAGGGGAAAAGTACCGGGAAGAAATGGCCCTCCTGCTGAATCTCCCCGTTCGCCTTTGCTCCCATGCGAAAGAAGCCGTGGAAGGAGCTGACCTCATCGTCACCGTTACCTCCGCCGAAGGAGAATTCGTCAGGAATGAATGGGTCAAACCCGGGGCGTTCATCGCCAGTGTGGGGTCCTACCCGGAGTTGGATCCGGCCTTGCCGAAAAAAGTTGAAAAGCTGGTGGTCGATGACCGGACCCAGGCCCGCTACCGGGGCGAGTTGTGGAAGGGGTATGAAAGAGGAGAGTTTAAAGACGGGATGATTTATGCTGAGCTCGGGGAGATCGTGAGTGGAAGGAAGAAGGGAAGGGAAACCAGAGATGAAAGGACCCTGGCCTGCTTGACCGGGGTGGGAACCCTGGATGTCGCCGTTGCTCGTCGGATATATGAGACCGCCTTGGCACGCAACCTGGGGAGTTGGGTAAATCTTTGGTGACACCCCCTATCAAATGCGGATTGCGGATTGGGGATTGCGGAATGATTGTCTATCCGCAGATTTCGCAGATTACACAGATTACAAGGAGAACAGAGATATCAATGCTGCGGAAAAGAATAGGGTTACAACCCGAATAACTCTGTCCATATGAATATATTGAGGGAGGCGGGGGATCAGCGGTGCATTGCAGGAACGTACTATGCGCCCTATTTGCTTTTCCCCTCCTTTAAAAAAGGCGGCTGGGGGATTTCGAAGGCGGAATTTTTTTCTCGGAAATAGCCACTTGGTAATTCGAGCGGCGTCAGTGCTTTTTCGGTTCAACCCGTCGGGATGATGTAGGGCACCCGGCGGGTGCCCTTGCTCTCTCCCTCCCTCTACATAAGGGGGGGGTGGGGGGGATTTCCG
>JAPLIW010000881.1 GCA_026388915.1 Deltaproteobacteria bacterium | reverse complement strand
CGACCATCCCAAGACAGGCAGGATTCCCATGACCGGACTGCCGGTTCAGCTATCGGAGAATCCCCCCGAGGTCATTCTCCCACCTCCCCTTCTGGGGGAGCATACCGGAGAAGTTCTGCAAAAATTTGGGTTTCCTCGAGAAGAAGTTCGGCATTTATTTGCCGAAAAGATTGTTTCTTAATTCTTTTCTGACTGCACGACCTTATGGATTAGATCATTAAATACGCTCAGGAGGTTGGAAATTGGCCAAGGATGAAGGAATGCAGGAAGCGATTCGGAAATTGCGGGAACGCCGGGCTCAGGCCCATGCCGCTGCCGGGAAGGAAAAAATCGAGGAAGCCCACCGGAAAGGCATTTTGACCGCCCGGGAGCGGATCGAGGCCCTTCTCGACCCGGGCACATTCTGCGAACAGTACCCTTTTGCCGAGCCCACCGGCCGGGATTTCGGGTTGGACCCCAAGCGTTATCCGGGAGACGGGTCGGTCGTGGGATGGGGGAGCATCGAGGGGCAGAGGGCCTACGTGACGGCCAATGACAGCCTGATCATGGGCGGGTCGGGGTCCAGCTCTCATATTCGCAAAATTTCATTAACCATCGATCAGGCGGTGAAAAACGGATCCCCACTAATCCAGCTGAACGATTCATCCGGGGGGAGAATCCAGGAGGGGGCGGACAAGACCGCCTATGCGCTGTCCGTCTTTTACAGCAATACTCTGGCCTCCGGGGTTGTTCCGCAGATCACTGCCATCCTGGGCCGCTGTGCCGGTTACGCGGTCTACGGCGCGGCCCTCACGGATTTCGTCTTCATCGTCGAAGGCCTGGGAGAGATGTTCATCACCGGTCCGACCATCATCCGGGAAATCACCGGGGAGGAGATCACCTTTGACAAGCTCGGCGGAGCGAAGGTTTGCACCCAGATCAACGGGGCGGCTGATTTTCTGGTTGCCAACGAACAAGAATGTTTCCAACAGATCCGAAGGCTGTTGAGTTTTTTTCCCCCCAACTGCCGGGAGCTGCCCTCCGATCGGCCCAATGATGACCCCGTGGACCGATCGGTTCCCGAATTGGAGGACCTGGTCCCTTCGAATCCCCAGCGTGTCTACGACATCCGGAAGGTCATCAAGAAGCTTGTGGATGAGGGCGATTTCATGGAGGCCAAACCCGACTTCGCCAAGAATATCGTCACCGGCTTCGCCCGGATGGGAGGAATGTCCATCGGGATCGTCGCCAATCAGCCCATGTTCCTGGGCGGTTCCCTCACCGTCGATTCCTCCGACAAGAGCGCCCGGTTCATTCGTTTCTGCGACGCCTTCAACATCCCGCTCCTCTTTCTGGTGGATACCCCCGGTTACCTTCCCGGAGTCCAGCAAGAGCACATGGGGATCATCCGCCACGGAGCCAAGCTTCTATATGCCTTTTGCGAATCGACCGTACCCAAAGTGGCCATCACCCTCCGCAAGTCCTACGGCGGAGGCCACTGGGCCATGGGTGGCCATAATGCCCATGGAACCGATATCGCCTATGCCTGGCCCACCGCTGAGTTCGCCATCATGGGAGCGGAACAGGCGGCCAAGCTTCTGTACAGCCGGGAGTTGAAAGCGGCGGCGGACCCGGCCGCCCTCCTCCAGGAAAAAATCCGGGAGTACCGGGACCGTTTCGCCAACCCCTACCGCATGGCCCAGACCATGTGCATCGACGACGTGATCGAACCCGGCGAGACGCGACTCCGCCTGATCAAGGCGTTCCGTTCCCTCAAAGGCAAGAGGGAGGAAAAGCCTCCGCGGCGGCATGGAAATATCCCGCTGTAGCAAAAAAGATCAGGCGGGTGGGGAGGAGAAATTTTACTTTTTACAAGATCATCAGGATATGATTGTTCAGAAAAAAATAGGCCGAAAGGAGAAAACATGAAAATCACAAAAAGTCTGCTTTTTTTGGGTCTCACAGCGCTGATCGCCCTGGCCTTGGGTTTGACTGGGGCTGTGCCTGAAGCCGCAGCCCAGGGTGCCAAGCCCGAATTCCTCTTCCGGTGTGCGGGGACCATGCCCCTGGACCACTACATGACCAAAACCCTGGAGCACTATGCCAAACTCATAGACGAAAGAAGCAAGGGGCGGATGAAAATCGAAATCTATCCGGCCAACCAACTGTTCGCCGATAAAGACCTTCCCAAGGCCCTCCCCTCGGGTGCCGTGGACATGGCCCAGGTGAACATGGGCATGTGGTCAGGACTGATTCCTTCTCTGGTGGTGGAAGAATTGCCCTTCTACTACAAAGACCGGGATCATTTTTTCAGGGCCATGATCTCCCCCGGGATCAGGAGCCTGTTGGATAAGGATTTCGAGGCCAAAGGAGTCAAGATCCTCTTCTGGATGGATTATGGTTACGCCACCTTCATTGGGAAAAAGCCGTTAAAGACACTGGCGGATTTTAAAGGAAAGAGGATCCGGGCGTTTGGGGAAATTTCCTCGGAAATCGTGAAAGCCTTGGGAGGCGCCCCGACGTTCATGAGTATCGGGGACGTCTACCTGGCTCTCCAGAGGGGAACCCTCGACGGGGTTTTCACCTCCACCTGTTCGGTTTATGAAAGGAAATTCTATGAAGTGGCGAAGTATTTCACCTACAGCCGGGTAATCTCGCCGGACGCCAACGCGCCCGCAGTCTTGGTGAATCTTAAAAAATATCAACAATTGCCCGCGGACCTGCAAAAATTATTGCTGGACGCCTCCAAAGACGCCCAGGACTGGGGCCTGCATATAGCCATGGCAGGCACCGATGAATGCCTGGCGAAGCTGAAAGAAAAGGGAATGGAAATTTATAGTCTCCCCGAGCAGGAAGTGGAAAGATGGGCGGCGGCAACCAAGGAGATTACCGCTCGTTATATGGAACGGAACGGAGAAAAGGGGAAAGCGCTCATGGAAGCGGTAGAAAAGATGAAGTAGGAGACCTTGAAGCCCGCGGGTTGAGGGTGAGGAAACCCCTTCAACCCGCCCCCTATAAAAAGGAGATAGGAAATGCAAGCGGCTGAAACCTCAACTTCATTTTATGACCGGATCATCGTCGGGAGCGGACTCCTGGGGGGCGGGTTGATCCTCTTGAACGGCCTCTTTGTAACCTACGAAGTCTTGATGCGCTACCTCTTTAATTCCCCCACCATGTGGGTGCTGGAGATTAGTATCTATGTCACCCTGGCCAGCGCCTTTCTTTCCTTCGCCTATGCCCTGCGGCAGGGAGCGCATGTAAAAGTCGATTTCGTCACCAACTATCTGTCCGGCCGGACCTTGATTTTTCTGGAAATTTTTACTTCCCTTCTGGCGATTCTTTTTTGCCTGATCCTGGGATGGGAAGGCGCAAAAATGGCCATGACTTCCTACCAGAACTGGGAAGTTTCCCCCTCGGTCCTTAGAGTGCCGGTATTCATCCCCCAAATTTTCATCCCCCTCGGAACCATCCTCCTGACCCTGGAGTTTATCCGGCTATTA
>JAPLIW010000356.1 GCA_026388915.1 Deltaproteobacteria bacterium | reverse complement strand
TTCCCCGGTACCGGGCGACCACGTTGCTCCTCGGCCCTTTCAGCCCCATGATCTCGGCGCCCTGCAGCTTCAGGTATTTCTCCGGCGCGTTGTGGATCTGGACCTCACACCCCAGGCTGCGTAGCTTTTCCGCCAGGACTTCACAGATCTCGTCATAGTTCCGCCCCGGCGGAACCTGGGTGTCGATGCGCACCAGTTTCTGCAGGAATTGCACCATTTCTTCCCGGTGGGATTCAATGTAGGAGAAAACTGATTCTTTCAGCTTGCCCATGATCCGCTCCTTGGGATGAAAATCCGAAATTCGAAGCACAGATGAAAAACAAATTCTTAGAATTTTTTCTCGCAGAGCCCGCAGGGACCGCAGAGTTAAAGACCATTTACTAAAGAATCCATTATGGTCTAAACATTAATTGGAGGACGTTGCCTTTTGAAAACCTCGAACTGGACTCCGGCTTTCGCCGGAGTGACGAACATTAGGAAGGCATGGTTCTTGGTTGTCATTCCGGCGGAAGCCGGAATCCAGGATGATTAAAAGACGGAATTCCTGTCCAGATAATTATGGCCTCATTAGTAAATACCGCCCCCGAAATAGCTTTTTTCTTTCTCTGCGCTCTCTGCGGCCTCAAGCGAAGCGGGCGAGAGAATAGCCTTTGCCTTTCTCAGAGCCAGAAGCTCCTAAAATTTGTTCCGGATGATCGCTCCTTTATCCGCCGATTCGGCCAGGCGCGAGTAGAGGGCCAGGTACCCTTTCTTGAACTTGGGCTCCGGCCTCTTCCACTTGGCCAGACGGGCCTTGATTTCCTGGTCGGAGACATGGAGGTGGAGTTTCCGTGCCGGGATGTCGATGGTGATCGAATCCCCGTCCCGGACAATGGCCAGAGCGCCTCCCTCGGCGGCCTCGGGAGAAATGTGGCCGACGAAACATCCGTTGTTCGTCCCCGAGAACCTCCCATCGGTAACCAGGGCGGTTTTGAGGGCCAGGCCTTGGCCGAAGAGAAGCTTCATGGCTATGTACATTTCGCGCATCCCCGGCCCGCCCTTCGGTCCCTCGTAGCGAATCACCACGACCTCCCCCTCCACCACCTTGCGGTCCAGGATCGCCTGATTGGCCGCCTCCTCTGAATCGAAGCAATGCGCCTTCCCCGTGAATTTGTGGATTTCCGGACGGATGGCGGCGGGTTTGGTGATGCAGCTGTTGGGCGCCAGGTTTCCCCTCAGGACGGCCAGTCCTCCCTCTGCGGCCCAGGGCTGGGCCAGGGTTTTTATCATTCTCGGGTTCATGATTTTAGCATCGGCCACGTTCGCGGCCACGGTTTTTCCGTTCACGCTGAGGGCATCCTTATGCAGCAAAGGGAGAATTTCCTTCATCACCGCCGGCACGCCCCCGGCGGAATGGAAATCGGGAACATTCTCCGCCGCCGCCGGGAAGATCTTGGCGATCAGGGGGGTCGCCCGGCTCAACTCCTCAAACCTGTCCACGTTGAGTTCCACCTCCGCTTCATAGGCGATGGCCAGCAGGTGGAGGATGGCGTTGGTGGAACCGCCGATGGCGGCGTTGAGGCGGATCGTGTTTTCGATGCTCTTCTGATTGATGATCTTCCGGGCCGTGACCCCCTCCATGATCATCCGTACGATCTGCCTGCCGGATTCCTGGGCGGCCCGCAGCCGGTCGGCCCGGGTGGTGGGGATGGCCGCGCTCCCCGGAAGGCTCATCCCCAGGGCCTCCGCCAGACAACACATGGTATTGGCCGTCCCGAAGAAGGAACAGGAGCCGCAGCCCGGCCCGGCGCAATTCTCCAAGTGGCGGTATTCCCCTTCGGTCATCTTCCCCGTTTTCAGCATGGCCAGCGCTTCCGTGAGGGCGGAGATGTCCGCCTGCCGGCCGTCGAACTCGCAGCCCCCTTCCATGGGCCCCCCCGCGACCAGGACGGCGGGGATGTCCATGCGGGCCGCGGCCATGAGCATGCCGGGAACGATCTTGTCGCAGGAGCCCAGGAGCACCACGCCGTCCAGGCGATGGGCCCCGATCATCATCTCGATGTCGTTGGCGATGAGGTCGCGGGTAGGCAGGATGTAGTGCATCCCGTCGTGTCCCTGGGCGATCCCGTCGCAGGCGGCAATCGTCCCGAATTCCACGGGAGTTCCTCCCGCCTGGAAGATCCCCTGCTTCACGTAATCCGAAACCAGGTTCAGGTTGTAGTGCCCCGTAACCACCCGGTTCCACGAATTGGCGACGCCGATCAGGGGACGGGACAGATCATAGTCGCTGTACCCCATGGATTTGTAGAGCCCCCGAACCAGGGCCCACTCGGGAAATTCAAGAATATCTTTGCTGCGCCAAAACATG
>JAPLIW010000873.1 GCA_026388915.1 Deltaproteobacteria bacterium | reverse complement strand
TCTCCGGGAAAGCCGCCTCTCCCATCTATCTGGTCATCGACGAATCCGACGCCCAGTTCAAGCCCGCCGGCTCTCTGTGGGGAAAACTGACGAAAGAGACCTTCGAAGCCATCCAGGCCGCGGAGGGCGAGCCCGCCGATGTGGTGGCCATCGGGCCCGCCGGAGAAAAAAGGGTCCGCTACGCCTGCCTGGTCCATTACTGGCGCGGCCGGGAAGGGGTATCGGGAAGAGGTGGAGTCGGCGCCGTCCTCGGCTCCAAGAACGTGAAAGCCGTGGTGGTAAAAGGATCGAAAAGGACCCAGGTGGCCGACGCTCAGGCCATCCAAGAGCTGATCGCATCCCGCAAAGAAGCCATGGAAAAAGGAACGGCGGGCCTTAAGAATCTCGGAACACCCGTTCTGGTCAACATGGTCAACACCATGGGCGGGCTGGGGGTCCGCAATCTCCAGGAGGAGCAGAGCTCCCGCGCCCCGGAGATCGGCGGGGAGAAGCTCAAGGACCTCTTCTTCGAGCGGAACGACACCTGCTTCGGATGTCCCATTGCCTGCGGGAAGACGCTCCGACTCCCTGCCGAGCAGGGGGGCCTGCGCTGGAAGATGCCCGAATACGAGACCCTCTTCTCCCTCGGCTCCATGGCCGATAACTGGGACGCCGCCTCCATGCTCAAACTCAACAGTCTCTGCGACCAGTACGGGCTGGATACCATCAGCATGGGGGTGACGATCTCTTTTGCCCTGGAGTGTTCTGAAAAGGGATACCTGACTGCCAGGGACACGGGCGGGAAAAACCTCCGGTTTGGGGACGCCGCCCTCCTCCTGGATCTGGTGGAAGAAACGGGAAAGAGGCAGGGATTCGGCGATATACTGGCCGAAGGTTCCTTCCGCCTGGCCGAACGGCTGGGAAAAGATTCGGCCAACCTTCTCTATTGCTTCAAAAGGGTGGAAGTGGCCGGGCATTCGGCGCACGCCCTCAAGGGAATGTCCTTGGGATATGCCACGGCCACCCGGGGGGGAAGCCATCATGACGCCCGTCCCACCCTCCAGTACGCCGGGGAGTTCGACCGGACCAAAGCCCAGATCGCGCCGGCCTTCGCTTTCCGGACCCAGAATTTTACCGCCATGAATGATTCGCTGACCCAGTGACGCTTCGCCAGCGAACGCGGCTTCGGGGAGGTGATCAATGAGAACTACGTGAAGATGATCAAC
This sequence comes from Deltaproteobacteria bacterium, assembly GCA_026388915.1. Taxonomy (GTDB): domain Bacteria; phylum Desulfobacterota; class SM23-61; order SM23-61; family SM23-61; genus SM23-61. The sequence goes on along the minus strand of JAPLIW010000873.1, from coordinate 757 downwards.
TCGATCACCGGCTGGAATTTAACCCTGGAGGATGTGGAAAGAATCGGGGAGCGGACCTACAACCTGGAGCGGGCTTTCAACTGCCGCGAAGGGGTAAGCCGGAAGGATGACGCCCTGCCCTTCCGGACTTCACACCAGCCGATTCCGGATGGCCCCTCCAAAGGGATGCACACTCCCCCGGACGAATTCAAAGGGATGCTGGAGGAGTACTACCGCCTGCGGGGCTGGGATTCCAACGGGATTCCTACGGGGGAGAAACTCATGGCCCTGGACCTGCCGGAGGCGGCCAGAGAACTCAGGTAAATGCGGAATGCGGAATGCGGAATAGAGGACGGGTACCGGAGGTTAGCTGACCGATAGCCTATAGCAGGTAGCGGATAACAGATTTCGGATGCTCTGTGTCTAATTTCGCATTCCGAATTCCGCATTCCGCATTCAAAGGGGGGGCTTGACCCCGACTCCTGCATAATGTATAAATTATACATAATTCCCCTGCCCTGCTGATGCCCTGATCGGAAGGCGGGGAATCGTTGTTCTCATATCTTCCGCCAAGAAGGATGAGCTTTGAGCGAAGGTCAATTACAGCAGAGCAAACTAATGACCGCGGAGGAAGCGGTCCGGCGATTTGTTCCCGACGGAGCCCTCGTAGGGATGGGCGGCCAGTCCATCGGACGCTCGGCCATGTGCATTTACCACGAGATGATCCGCCGGAGGAAAAGGGACTTGACCCTGGTGGGCTGCAATCTTTCCATCCCCA
>JAPLIW010000138.1 GCA_026388915.1 Deltaproteobacteria bacterium | reverse complement strand
TGACCAGGGGCATATCGCCGTGAAACTGGTTGGGTTCTCCATGAAACCCGGGGGCAAAGAATGGGACAAGATGAGCGGGATCAACATGACCATGGGCCTGCCCATCATCCGCACTTCCGTGGACCACGGCGTGGCCTTCGGCAAGGCCGGCGAAGGCCGCGCCAACCCGCAGTCCATGGTGGATGCCATCAAACTGGCCATTCAGCTGGCCAGACAAAGGACCTAGGGGGTAGGGGGTGGGGTGTAATCTGATCTTTTTTTGTTTTAAGGCTTCATCGGTCTTGATCCGCGTTCATCCGCGTCCCATTAATTCTTTTTTCTGTGGGTCCTTTTTTAATATAAAATCTGTGTTCATCTGTGCTACTTACGTTCAAACTCTGAAATTTTTACTAAGCAAAAAGCATCCCCCCCACCCTAACCCTCCCCCTCGAGGGGGGAGGGGAGGGAGGGGGTGATTCCTTTTGGTTGCGGCGCAGCCGCGCTGGGTTCATCTGTGTCCAATTAGGTTTTTTTATTGTTTTCATAATCGAAACATGCTTAAATGGGGCCGCTTGCGGGCATAACCGCAGTGGCTCTTTTCATTTATTCCTTTTGCTGCCTAACTTGATAGTACAGGAATTTTCTTTTTTATCCCCCTCCCCCAACCCCCTCCCACGAGGGGAGGGGGAGAATTTGGGATCCCCCCCAATTCCCTCCCCCTGGATGGGGGAGGGTCAGGGTGGGGGTGATAATAAGTCGATCTTCTTGCTCCCATCCTTTCTCAGAGGAGATCTCTGAGAAAGGCCGACATACCCGGAACCGAGATTCACTATTGGAGGTCTCTCCAATAGATAACCGATGGAGGTGAGGGGTTATGGAAAAGAAGAAGCTGACGGAAAAGAAAGGGCTTAGCCGTCGCGACTTTCTCAAGGCGGGAGTCGCCGGGGCGGCAGCCGTAGGCTTGGCGAAAATGGGAGGAGGTACGCCGCAGGTATTCGGACAGGCCCCAGCGGTCATTAAGGGAACCCGGCTGGCCATCCTACAGGGAACTTACTTCATTCCCGCCGCCCAGGATCTCTACAAGAAGCAGGCTCAGGAATGGGCTAAGGCCAGCGGCGTCACCGTGGCCACCGATTTCCTAAACTGGCCCGACCTGCAGCCCAAGATTGCCGCTGCCATCCAGGCCGGCGGCGTGGATATTGTAGAGCTTTGGCCCATCTGGAACTTTCTCTACCAGAAAAATCTTTTGGATCTGACCGACCTCGCCGAAGAAGTGGGCCGGCGGGGCGGGGGGTTTGAGACTTTTGTCCTGAACTCGTGCAAGGTGAAAGGCAAGTACCTGGGTATCCCCTTCGGTCATTCCGGCACGGCGGTGAACTACCGGATCAGCTGGTTCAAGGAAGCCGGCGTGGCCGATGCGGAGGATGGCACCAAGCTGGACATGACCTGGGATGAATATTTTGCCATCGGCAAAAAGCTGAAGGCCAAGGGCAAACCCTTCGGACAGGCCCTGGGCCACAGCACCGGTGACCCGCAGAGTTTCTGCTACCCTTACATGTGGTGCAACGGGGCCATGGAGGTGGACACGGACGGAAAGACCGTGCGCTTCAACAAGCCGGAATTCGTGGACGCCATGAAGAGATTTATCCAGGCCTGGAAGGATTCTTATGACGAGACGGGCACCTCCTGGGATGACAGCAACAACAACCGCGCTTTCCTTGCCGAGCAGATTTCCTCCACCATTAACGGCGCCAGTATCTACTGGGTAGCCAAAAAGAACCAGCCGGCGATCGCCAAGGATATGAGCCATATGCTCTTCCCCCGGGGACCGGCGGGCCGATTTTACCAACTGGGGTCCCGGACCTTTACCATTCTGAAGAACTCCAAGAACATCCCGGCGGCCAAGGAATTTCTGAAATGGTGGTTCCAAGACAAGCAGTACGATGAGTGGTGGCACCTCCAGGCAGGCTACCACCTGCAGCACGTCCAAAGGTTGGGCAAGGACCCCATGTGGACCCAGGACCCCAAGATGACCGCCTACCGCGAACTGCCGAAGTACGGGCGGCTCCAGGGCTTTGCCGGCGAGCCCACCGAGAAGGCATCGCTCGCCTGGTCGAAGTATATCATCGTGGACACCTATGCCAAGGCGGTGCAGTCCGGTGATGCCCAGGCGTCGATTGAGTGGGGCGCGGAGCAGCTTAAGCGGATTTATGGAGGGTAGCCTCAGCGGAGACTCATGGTGGGGGGCAAATCCTGCAATCCCCGCATTTCTTGAGCCTTCTACATTGATGAGCTCGTAAAAAGTCGCAATTCCATAGAATTCGTCATTCCGGCGAAAGCCGGAATCCAGTTATTTCAAGATGTTCTGGACCCCGGCTTTCGCCGGGGTGACGCTCCAAGAGACTTTTTACGAGATCATCTACATTGACAGGCGACAGTAATTTTGCTAATACTCTATTAGTCATATGGCAACAAAGCCATGAAAGGAGGTCATCATAATGACCAAATC